>CAZWXA010000280.1:0-5523 GCA_964637755.1 uncultured bacterium
TCGACCGATACGGCCTGGCGAGCAGACGGTCAGGGGGCACCACGAGATAGCCTGGCAGTTCGCGCGCCGAACGGCGTCCCAGCCCGGCCCGCCCCGTCATCTTCACCCACCGCACGCGGTTTGACAGCGAGCGTCCGCGTCGACTACCGTCACGCCTGGTCACCGATTTCGGGGCGCATGACGGCGAGCAGCGGCGCGAGCAGCGAGACCAAACGACCCGGCAGGGGCAGGGTCCGGACGCGCTGGATGAAGCCCTCTGCACTACCGGACGGCACGGGGTAGCCCGGCTGGCGGAGCAAGGCCCGGATGACCGAGATGTCGCGCGTGCGCGTCCGGACCAGGGCGTCCCGGACCCCCAGGCGGCCCCGCACATGCCGCTGGGGATCGGAGAGCCGATGGGCGGGGCGGGAGGCGCCCGAGCAGGCACGCCTCCGCCAGGGCCCATCCTCCCCCCGAGCCCGCCAACGGCTCGTGCATGTCACGCCGAGTTCGAATATCGAATTGGAACGCCTGCTCCAGGTACGACATCATCGCTCGCGTGCCGGACGGTCCCGGACCCCGAAAGCGGTCTTCCGGTCCAGAAGCCAGCCGGTCAGCCAGACGTACGGAATTCCCACGACGTGGTCCGAATGGAGATGGAGTCACACACAAACAAAGGCGGCGACATCTCTGAAGGGCCCCTGGGAGGCACTGAGGGGGCAGGAAGACACCACGAGCGCCGAGGATGGATCGAGACTCGTGCCGTCACACCGCCTGTCGAAGGTTGGGACTACTTGCGGTGCCGCCTCCACGCGACGCCCGCCAGCCCTACGAGACCGGAGCCGAGGAGAAGGAGGGTCGAGGGCTCGGGAACGGAGGCGAACGCAAGGAAGGTGGGAGTGCCCCCACCTCCTGGAACCGTCAGACCGCCGCTCAAGCCGTTGCTGCCTTCCTCCCCAGTCCCTGTGCAGCCGATGGAGATGGTGTTAGTGTCCATGTTCACTGCCTCAACATGCGCCAAGGCTCTACCGCAACCAATTGTTGCGCCGGTGTTCAGGGCGATGTTCGCGAGCGCGAGAATATTTCCTTGGAACGAAGTGGTTGTATCGAGGGTCGCGGAGCTGCCGACATTCCAGTACACGCCGGCACCTGCACCTGTATTGATCACGTTGACTACCGAGCCGGGTGAGGTGATCAGCGTGCTCGGCATCTGGAAAACCCAGGCCGCATTGGCGTTACCTAGGCCGTCGAGAGTGAGCGTTCCCGTCAAATTGCTAACCCCCGCGGGAACCGTATAGACGCCCGGAGAGAGCGTGAGTCCAGCCAGGTCCACAGGCTCCAGGGTACCGGGCCCCAGGAGTCCCAGATTAGTCCGCGCACTGGCGAGTTGACTCTGAGCCAACACCCCGAACGCATCAGCTTCGTGTACCGACGGGTTTCCTATAGTAGCTGCGTTCGTCCCATTGACGGTGATGGTGGCCTTGCCAGTGATCGCACTACCTGGATTGACACCCAGATTTCCGGTGAGGGTGGTCGCGCCGGTATTGGTCACCGTCGAGGCACCCAGGACCGCGAAGCTCGCCAATTCCGAATCTAGCAAGGGAGTAGCGAATCCTGGCGAGGGGGTGTAAAGAAGTGCTGCGAACGGGACAACGACGGCGAGTCGTGCCGTAAGTCGGAGCACGGTGACCCCCTTGAGAATTGGTGTTCTCGTAAATCCTTTACTCATAAGCAAGAACGATGCCGCTGTGAGGATCTCCACCTTTTAAATACCTTCGGGCCGGTCTTGATTTCGGCACAACCGATTCTGTAAAATGATCCGACGGTTGCCCCTGATTGGGCTCGGCAAGCTTTGTGCGGGGCTGGTTCGTTCTCGGCTCTCCAGGTGAATAGGAACCGCAGTGGAGCAGGCCGGCGTGGACAGTACAACACTTGAAGGTGTCATCACGCCGTCACTCTAAGTCGAGGTCATCCGGCCTGCCCATTGGACCTTGGTCCATCCCGGCTCCATCTACGCTCAGCCAGCCTTTGGCGGGCATGGCGGGTGAAGACGACCGGCTTCACCGTTCTGGCTCGGCTTGGCCCAGCACCGTCATCAGCTCATCGCCGGTCGGCCTCGGACAAGCAGCGCCAGCGGCTCTTCGATCAGGTCGGCGAGGGGGCCGAGGAACTGGGCGCCGCGGGCGCCGTCGAGGGCGCGGTGGTCGCAGGATAGGGTCAGCATCAGGTGATCGCGCGGGCGAAGTCGGCGAGCTGGCGCAGGGTGCGCGCCTCGACGACCGCGTCACAAAACGGCGCGTAGGTGCTCATGATCGAATCCGTGGTGTTCCACCTCGCGCGCGGCTCGGGATTGAGCCAGTAGAGCCGGCGGGCCCGCTCCTTGATCGCCCGCAAGGCGCCGGCCTCCGGCGGGCGATAGTTGTTCCGGGCGTCCCCCGTGATGATGACCGTCGTCTTCGGGCCGGGCACCAGGTCCCCGCAGACGGTCCAGAAGCGCCGGAAGACGGTGCCGTAGTCGCTGTGCCCATCCGCCCAGACGACGTTGGCGCGGGCGAGCAGGTGCGCGGCGTCGAGCACGACCGAGCGCTCCTCGAACACCCGCGTCACCTCGTCGATCCCGTCGACGAAGACGAAGGACCGGATCCTCGCGAATTCCTCGTTCATCGCGTACAGGAGCGACATCGTGAACGACGCGAACTCCCCGACCGAACCCGAGATGTCGCAGAGGAGATACAGATCGGGCCGCGACACTCGCGGGTGCCGGAAGGCGGGGTGGAGCGGCACTCCGCCCGCCGACAGGGACCGCCGGATCGTCCGGCGCGCGTCGAGGCGCCCGCGGCGTCGGGCGCGGCGCCGGTGCGCGATCCGGGCGGCGAGCGTGCGGGCGAGGGGCCGGATCGCCTCGCGCATGGCTCGAAGCTCGGCGGGCGACGCGGCCAGGACGTCGACGTCCTCGATGGGCACGCGCGCGTGGGCATCCGCCGCCCCGCGGCTCCCGCGCATCTGGACGAGACGCCGCCGCACCTCCTCGGCGATCAGCCGCCGGAACTCCTCGATGCGGCGCCCCTGGTCGTCCCGCGCGAGCCAGTCGTCGAGCCCGGATCGGTCCTCGCCGGCGCCGCGGTCGTCGCGCAGCGCGCGCTGCAGCAGGCTGGACAGATCGAGCTGGCGCAGCACCCGGTAGAGGTAGTACCGTGCCGATGCGCCGCGCTGGGCGTCGAGGCCGCCGAACCGGGCGACCGCCCGCGCGGCGAGCGCCCGGAGCGCGCTCTCGTCGTTCCGCCGGAGCGCGTCGAGCAGGGCGTCGAGGAACTGCGCGGAGGCACGGGTGGGGTCGCCGGAGCCGGCCGGGTCGCCGGCGGCCTCGCCGCCGGGCGGAGCGCCGGGAGTCGCGGGTCCGCTCGCGCCGGGAAGCCCCGCGGCGCCGTCCCGGCGGGGCGCGAAGTACGCCTCGAAGAGGGCGTCGAACGCCGCCTGATGATCGGCCCGCTTGACGAGCGTCGCGCCCAGGGCCGCCCTGAACTGGGCGCGCTCGGCGGGATCGACGAGCGCGATCGAGCGGGCCGCGTCCAGGGTTTCGACCATCGACACGGGGATCGCGGCGTCCCGCAGCCGGTGAACGAAGTCGACGAGGGCCCTCAGCATGCAGTCGTTCCGCGGTTCACGTCGCCGTCACTGTAGCGCATGGAGACCGTGAGGCCAACGCGCGGCCTCAGGCCCTTCAGCCCGGTCCTGGCGCCGCCGGGGCGCTTGGTGCGCCTCGGCGTGGTCCTCGACACACGGAATGCGCCCGATCGTCTGCGGGAGGTGGCGCGCATGTGCGACCGCGCCGGCATCGACGCCCTCTGGGTGCGCGACGCGGCCTCCTCCGGCCAGGCCCGGCGTCTCGCGCGGACTTTTCCGCTTGACACCCGTCTCCCTCCCTGTCTTAATTCGCGGCGCTGACAGCGGACGGCGCGCGACCCAGGCTCGTCGCACGCGCCCTGTCGAGGAAAGGGGGCCTGCTCCCAGATGGCCAGCTACGTCACCCGCTTCGGGTCGCTCGCGCACTACGAGAAGGGCGGCGTCGAGATCATCGCCGACGATCCCAGGAACTACGCCTTCTCGAACGTCTTCGACGTGGCCTCGCGATCGAACCCCTACGAGAAGGTGGCCGTCGGCAAGAACATCGAATACGTGCTGGAGGCCATTCGCGCGGAGGGGACGTCGGGGTGGCGGGCGGCGGCTCACGACGAGTTCGCCCTGGTCATGGACGGCCTGGTCGAGATCCGGCTCGTCAAGCTGAGCGACCCGTCGGTCGTGCCGCCCGGCACGCAGGGGTCCGTCGCGCTCCGGGGAGAGCCCGCCGGACGGCGGATGGGCGTGGTGCGGGCGGGCCGAGGCCACATGACGCTGCTCCCGGCGGGGGCCGCCTACCAGTTCCACGCCGACCGCCCGGGGGTGATCCTGCTGCAGACGACCGCGAGCGACGACACGCGGTATCGGTGGGCCGAGATCTGCCAGACGATGTAGCCGGGCCGCCGCCGGATCGGACGGCGTCACGGCACCGAAGAGCGGCTGTTCCGAGCAACGCCATCAGGAAGGAGGTCGCCCCATGAGCAGCGAGACGGTCTCCGGAGTGCAGGCCACCGCGGCAAACGCCCAGGGGTATCGCAGCTTCTCGCTCGGCGAGTTCACCTTCAGCCGGGACGAGTACTTCGTCCACGTGAAGTGGCCGACGGGACGGCACGTGATGTCGGCCGACGGGTTCCTCCGTGCCCTGCAACGCGACGTGGCCTGGGGCTTCTTCTACGGCATCGTCAACTTCGACGGGGTCATCGGGACGGTCAACCACTACGGGACGGTGGACCTCTTCGCCGGCCGCTACAACGACGCCTACCGCAAGGCCGAGCTGGACCACGTCGAGACCTTCGACAACGAGGTCATCCTGTCGACGTTCAAGGCCGTGCTCGACGACTGGACGAACGCCACGTTCGACCCCTTCGCCAGCCCCGACGAGACCGGCTCCGCCTTCGGCCCCCGGAACGGAAACAACCGCGCGGCCACCAACCGGCACCGGGTCACCGCGAAGCGGATGGTCAGCGTCCCCGGCGACGAGCCGCTCCGGTCAGACGCCAACGGCCATCCGATCAACCGCCAGTTCCCCGACGTGCCGCAGGACGAGCCCGAGATCGTGACCGAGCCCGGCTTCGAGGGCCAGGTGAGCGCGTTCAACCTGTTCGCCTACCTCTCCCGGTCGCCGGTCACCTGGAACCCGTCCATCGTCTCGGTATGCAAGAACAGCCTGTACTGTCCCACCACCGAGGAGTACATCCTGCCCGTCATCCACGGCAACGATCGCGTCGAGTGGTTCGTGCAGCTGAGCGACGAGATCTACTGGGACGTCGCGGACCGCGATACGGGCGCGGTCCGCGCGAAGGTCGTCATGAAGCCCGGGGACGTGGCGGCCATGCCGGCCGACATCCGCCACCAGGGGTACTCGCCCAAGCGCGCGATGCTGCTGGTCTGGGAGAACGCCTCTCCGAATCTCCCCGAGCTGATCGC
>CAZWXA010000281.1:0-5510 GCA_964637755.1 uncultured bacterium
AGGGCGTCCCCGCGTGTCACCGGATCAGCTTCGCATACTGATCGAGGAGCGGGAGCACGGTCTCGCGGTCCGCGGACGGCAGGCCGAAGATCGCGCGCGTGACGCCGCCGGCCGCGTAGCCCTCGAGAACCACCGGATCGGGCTTGGCCGCGAACACCGAGACCGAGATCGTCCCGGGGTCGCGCCCGGCCCGGGCCGCCCGCGCCCGGAGGTCCCCCATGAGGCCGACGATGTCCGTGTTGCCACGGCCGCGCGGGAACCATCCGTCGCAGAAGTCGACCACCCGCTGGAGCGTGTAGCCGCTCTCGCCGCCGAGGAGCACCGGCGGATGCGGCTTCTGCACGGGCTTCGGGTACGACCAGATCGGGTCGAAGCTGACGAACTCCCCGTGAAACTCCGCCTCCTCCTTCGTCCAGATCTCCTTCATCGCGAGGACGCGCTCGCGGAGCAGGCGGAAGCGCGACTTGAACACCGTGCCGTGGTTCTCCATCTCCTCGGCGTTCCACCCGCCGCCGATGCCGAAGAGGAAGCGGCCGTTCGAGAGGAAGTCGAGGCTCGCGACCTCCTTGGCCGTGGTGATGGGGTCGCGCTCGATGACGAGGCAGATGCCGGTGCCGACCTTGAGCTTCGTGGTCACGGCCGCCGCCGTGGCCAGCCCGACGAACGGGTCGTGCGTGTGCCAGTACTCCTTCGGCAGGTCCGGGCCGCCCGGCCAGGGGCTCCGCCGGCTCGCCGGGATGTGGGTGTGCTCGGGGACGAAGAGCGACTCGAAGCCGCGCGCCTCGGCCGCCCGCGCCAGCTCGTCGATCCGGATCGCGAAGTCGGTCGCGAAGATGAACACGCCGTAGTGCATGACGCCTCCTGGCGCCGGGCCCTAGGCCCGGATGGCTAGACGAGTGTCTGGACGGCCTCGACGATGCGCTCGACGGTCGGCACCGTCTCACGCTCGAGGGCGTCCGCGAACGGCATCGGGATGTCGTGAGCGGCCACGCGGATGACCGGCGCGTCCAGCTCGTCGAACGCCTCCTCCATCACCGCCGACGCGATCTCGCCGCCGGCGCCGAAGCTCTTGACCGCCTCGTGGACGACGACGAGGCGGTGGGTACGCCGCACCGAGTCGATGACCGCGTCCTTGTCCCAGGGGCGGATCGTCCGGAGGTCGAGCACCTCGCAGGAGACACCCCGCTGCCCGAGCAGGTCCGCGGCCTCCAGACACCGGTGCGCCATGAGGCTGTACGAGACCAGCGTCACGTCGGTGCCCTCGCGCCGCCGGGCGGCCACCCCGATGGGCTCGACGTGCTCGCCGTCGGGCACGTCACCCTTCACGAAGTAGAGCATCTTGTGCTCGAGGAAGATCACCGGGTTCGGGTTGCGGATGGCGGAGATCAGGAGCCCCTTCGCGTCGGCGGGAGTGGACGGGCAGACGACGATCAGGCCCGGGATGTGGGCGAACCAGGCCTCGAGGCTCTGCGAGTGCTGCGCCGCGAGCTTCACGCCGCTGCCCTGGGCCGCGCGGACCACGATCGGCACCGACCCCTTGCCCCCGAACATGTACCGGAGCTTCGCGGCCTGGTTCACGAGCTGGTCCATCGTCAGCGAGAGGAAGTCGACGAACCCACCGCACTCGACGACGGGACGGAGCCCCGTCGGGCCGACCGCCGCGCCGATGGCGAAGCCGACGATGGCCGCCTCGGAGATCGGCGCGTCACGGACACGCTCCGGCCCGAACTTCTCCTGGAGCCCCCGGCTCGTCGCGAAGATCCCGCCGATCGGGCCCACGTCTTCTCCCATCAGGAACACGCGGGGGTCACGCTCCATCTCCTCTCGAAGTCCCTCGCAGATCGCCTCGGCCACGGTCAGCGTGTGCACGCTCAGGTCTCTCCTCGGCCTAGTAGGGGGCGTAGACGTCGGTGAACATCTCCGCCATCGGCGGATCCGGCGAGCGCTCGGCGAAGGCGACGGCCTCGTCGATCTCGGCCGCGATCTGCCGGTCGATCTCGGCGACCTTTTCCGGCGTGAGGACGCCCGCCGCGGTCAGCTCCTGGTGGGCGAGGGCGATCGGGTCGCGCCGGCGCCACTCCGCCTCCTCCTCCGCGCTGCGGTAGGCGCGGGTGTCGGGGCGCATGGCCGAGTGGCCGTACCAGCGGTACGTCTTGCACTCGAGGAAGGTCGGCCCGTGGCCCGCGCGGCCGCGGTCGAGCGCCTCGCGCGTGAACTTCACGACGGTGCGGAGCTCGTTGCCGGGCACCTGGAAGCCGGGCATCCCGAAGCCCTGGGCGCGGTCGGAGAGCCGCTTGAGCGCCGTCATCTTCTCGGCGGGCGTCGAGAGGGCGTAGAGGTTGTTCTCGCAGACGAAGACGACCGGCAGCTTCCAGATCGCGGCCATGTTCATCGACTCGAAGACGACACCCTGGTTGATCGCGCCGTCACCGAAGAAGCAGACGACCGCCTGGCCGGTGTTCTGCATCTTGGCGGCCAGCGCGGCCCCGCCGGCGATGGGTGCCCCGCTCCCCACGATCCCGGTGCACCCGATGATGTACTGGTCGAGGTCGGCGATGTGCATCGAGCCCCCCTTGCCCTTGTTCGAGCCGGAGTGCTTGCCGAAGAGCTCCGCCATCATCTCCGGGGTCTTCATCCCCTTGGCGATGCAGTGGCCGTGGCCCCGGTGGTTCGACACGATGTAGTCCCGCGGCTCGAGCACGCCGCACACGCCGGCCGCGACGGCCTCCTGCCCGACGGACGGATGCGCGGTGCCCCGGATCTTGCCCTCCTTGAGCAACGGCATGATCCGCTCCTCGAACTGACGGATGCGGACCATGGTCGTGTAGAGATCGACCCACCGTGAATCGGGAAGGCCGTCCAGGCCGTTGGGCGTCGGGGGCATCGGCATCTCTCCTGGTTCGAGGCGCTAGCGCGGGGCCAGCGCTCCGGGGTTCAGCAGGCATTCCGCCGCCGGCGTGCGCCCGTGCCGGACGGCGAGGATCGCGTCGATGGCACGGTCGGCCATCGCCACCTCGGAGTTCAAGTCTACACCGGCGACGTGCGGGCTCAGGAGGACGTTGTCGAGCGCGAAGATCGGCGACGCGGCGAGCGGCTCCCGCTCGAACACGTCGAGGCCCGCCCCCGCCAGCCGGCCGTTCGCGAGCGCGTCGTGGAGCGCGGCCTCGTCCACCAGCGTGCCCCGGGCCGTGTTGATCAGGTACGCGGCCGGCTTCATCAGCCGGAGCCGCGCCGCGTTGATCATGTGATGCGTGGCGGGCGAGGCCGGGCAGTGGAGCGTCACGATGTCCGCCCGCCGCAGCAGGTCCTCGAGCGGCAGGAGCTCGATCCCGTGCTCGCGGACGAAGGCGAGGTCGGGCACGGGCTCCGTCGCCAGGAGGCGCATGTCGAAGCCGCGGCAGCGCCGCGCGAAGGCCTTGCCGATCCGGCCGAGCCCCACGATGCCCACGGTCGCCCGCCAGATCCCGGGGCGGAACTCCGTGCGCCAGATCCCCTGGGTGACCATGCGGGTGTTGGCCCTGAGGCCGCGCTGGAGCGCGCACATGAGGGCGAAGGCGTAGTCGGCGACGGCCTCGTGGTTCCCGCCCACGGCCGTGCAGACGGCGACCCGGTGCCGCGTCGCCGCCTCGAGGTCGATCGCGTCGAAGCCCACCCCCCAGCGCGCAATGACGCGCAGGTCGGGCGCCGCGGTGAGCACGCGCTCGGTGTACGGCTCGCTCGCGGCCAGGGTCGCGAAGACGCCGGGCAGCGCCTCGATCAGCTCGTCCTCCGTGAGCTTGCCGTTCTTGCCGGCCCGGCGAACGACCTCGAGCCCGTCGGCCTCGAGCCGCCGCAGATAGGGGGCGTCCCGGTCGTAGATGTGGGGCACGGTGACGAGGACGCGGTTCGTGTTCATCAGTCCAGCTCCAGTCTTGAGTCCAGCTCCAGTCTTGTCAGGACGTCGATCACACGCTGGCCAAGAGATCGCGAGCGGCGCCGGCCCCGCGCCCATGACCTGCGTTCGACCCAGCTAAAGCCCGCCCGACGTTGATGGGGCAGCCGGTGTCGCGCTCCCGTGATCAGCGCAAGGGGCCGACTACTTCGCCCCGTCCTCTGCGAGAACTACCAGGCGATCGCGATCTATCCGGCCGTCGAGGCTCGCCATCCGCCTCTTCGCTTATCGCATCCCGCCAGCGGCCGCGTCAAGGACCGCGAGAGACCTGCAGCACCCACCGGTGTCACCGGTCGAGCCCCCGGCCGGACGCGGCTACCGGCGGCGCTCGCCGCCCGGCAGGCTCGTGTGCCAGTCCTTGCTGAAGAGGGTCTTCCCGCCCCAGGACTCCTTGTACGGGTGAGCGAGCGCGGCAGTCTCGTGGAGCTCGACGCCGAGGCCCGGCCGGTCGGGCACCACGATCTCGCCGTTGACGGCGCGCGGGCCCCCGCTCACCACCTCGTCGATCCATGACGCCTCGGCGACGAAGAACTCCTGGATGAGGAAGTTCGGGATGCAGGCGTCGAGCTGGACGGCCGCGGCCGTCCCGATGGGCCCGGTCGCATTGTGCGGGGCCACCTGGACGTACGACGCCTCGGCCATCGCGGCGATCTTCTTCACCTCCGTGATGCCGCCCGCGTGGCAGAGGTCCGGCTGGATGATGTCGACCGCCTGGAGGGCAAGGATCTCCCGGAACAGGAACTTCGTGCAGAGCCGTTCGCCCGTCGCCACGGGAATCTCGATCGCCCGCGCGACCTTCGCCAGCGCGGCGGCATTCTCCACCGGCACGGGCTCCTCGAAGAAGAACGGGTTCAGGGGCTTCAGGCGCCGGGCCACCTCGATCGCCCAGGCGGGGGAGAGCCGGCCGTGCACCTCGATGCAGAGGTCGACGTCCGGCCCCACCGCGTCCCGGACCGCCGCCACGTTGGCGACGGCCGCCCGGATGGCGGCGGCGCTCATCGTCATGTCGGCGTCGCCGAACGGGTCCCACTTGAGCGCCGTGAAGCCGTCCGCCACGACCTTGGCGGCCCCGCGCGCGAAGTCCTCGGGCGTGACGCAGCCGAAGTACCAGGCGTTCGCGTAGGCGCGCAGCCGCTCGCGCCGCTTGCCGCCGAGGAGCGCGTGGATCGGCACGCCGAGCTTCTTGCCCTTCAGGTCCCAGCACGCCTGGTCGATCGCGCTGATGGCGCTGTTGATGATCAGGTCGTTGCGCCAGTAGCTGTCGCGGTAGAGCCGCTCCCAGAGCCCCTCGGTCTGGAACGGGTCGGCGCCGATGATCCGCCCGCACATCTGGCGGATCATCGCCTCCACGGCCAGCTCGCTCCACTCCGTGCTCCCCTCGCCCACGCCGGTCAGGCCCTCCTCGGTGTAGAGCTTGAGGAAGACGAACGTCCGGTAGCCGTCGTGGACCATGAACGTCTTGAAGTCGGCGATCTTCATGATCGGGTCATCCTCGTCTCATCGGAGCCGCCAGCCCCGGTGGTCTGGTGCCCGGTGGTCTGGTGTTGTCTCGCGCGCTGGCCGAACGCCGGGGTCGACA
>CAZWXA010000282.1:0-5506 GCA_964637755.1 uncultured bacterium
TCTTGCCCCGCTGGAGCTGGCTCTTCACCGTGTTGATCGAGATGCCGCGGATGCGGGCAAGCTCACCATAGGAGAGCCCGTCCACATAGCGCAGCGCCAGGAGCACCCGCGCTTCGGTCGGCACGCGGACCAGGGCCCGATGGAGATCCACGTGCTGCCCCGGCGGGTCCGGCCGCACCGGCGGCTCGAACTCGCCCGACCGGCTCTTGCGCCTTCGCAGCTCGTCGATGCAGACGTTGGTCAGGATGCGGTAGAGCCAGGTGGACACGGCCCACTCGGCGCGGTACGTGCCCGCGCCCAGGTAGCACTGCAGGAGGGCGCGCTGCACGGCATCCTCGGCATCGGCCCGCGACCCCAACAGGCGCCGTGCCACGCCGAGCAGCCGCCCTCCGTACCGGCCGACGAGCTCGGCGAATGCCGCCTCGTCGCCCCGCGCCACCCGCCCCATCATCCGCCGCTCCTCGTCCATGGCGCTCATCCACCCAGGTATACGCAGAGGGAGAACGGAACGGGTGGAAACCGGAGGACTCGCAAAACTGTCAGCATGTCAGGGGTGCTAGGCTCCTCGGGCTGGTGGAAGAAAGATCTCGTCCATCGTGAGCAGCCGACCGCCCTCGACGGGCGGGCTCGAAGATCAACGGCACCTCGCGGGGATTGCCTGGCCGGGGCTTCCGATGTATCTCTTTGGGCACGGATAACAGCAACGCGTGACATGCGTCAAGCGAATCTGTCTGCGCCTGAAGAGCGGACGTGACCTTGGCCAAGGCCCTCGGCGACCTCCCCGAGGTCGGCCAGCTGGCCGAGGTTCGTCAGCGGCGCTGGATCGTCACCGACGTCACAGCCAGCACCCTGCCGCCCACGCCCCTGGCGCCCGCGGGCGACGGGCACCACCATTTCGTCGCCCTCTCCTCCATCGAGGACGACGGGCTCGGCGAGGAGCTTCACGTCATCTGGGAGGTCGAGCCCGGCGCTCGGATCTTGGAGAAGGTCGCCCTCCCCGACCCGACCGGCTTCGACGAGCCGCGGCGACTCGACGCGTTCCTCGACGCTGTCCGCTGGGGCGCAACGTCGACGGCGGTTTCGGCATGCTCGCGACCAACACCATCGCCCAGGGCGACACCCGCGAGGTGGGACTCGAGCACCTCGTCGCCGATGGCCGGCACATCCTGCGAGCTGTGCCGAGCCGCAAATGGCCCGGGGCCGCCAACCTCGAGGTCGCCCAGGTGTGGGTACGCCGCGGTGACTGGGCCGGCGAGCGCGTGCTCGACGAGCGACCAGTGGAAGACATCACTCCGTTCCTCACCTCACCCGGAGCCGTCACCGGCAAGCCTCATCGCCTTGCCGCGAACGCCAACAAGTCGTTCCAGGGGTCGATCGTGCTCGGCCTCGGACTCGTGCTGACGCCAAAGGAGGCGGAGACGCTCATCGCCACGGACGGGCGGAACCGCGACGTGCTCTTCCCCTACCTGAACGGTGAGGACCTCAACTCCCGCCCGGACCAGTCCCCGAGCCGCTGGGTCATCAACTTCAGAAACTGGCCGCTCCGGCGGGGTGCGTCCGGGCGCTGGACGGGCGCGGACGACAAGCAGCGTACCCAGTGGCTACGTTCGGGCGTGGTCCCCGACGACTACGCCGATCCCGTCGCCGCCGACTACCCGGACTGCCTCAAGATCGTCGACGAAAAGGTCAAGCCTGAGCGGGATCGGCTCGCGTCAGGCGACGCTACCGCGCGCGACCGCGCCCGTCGCTGGTGGCAGTTCGCACGGCCGACCATCAGGCTCTACGCCACCATCGCGGGCATGGATCGTGTGCTGGTCCGTGCAAGGATTGCTAACCAACACGCGACCACGTGGGTCCCTACCGCCTGGGTCTTCAACGAGAAGACGGTCGTCTTCCCGTTCGGACCCTTCGGTCTACTGCAGAGCACGCTCCATGAAGTCTGGGCGAGGGAATACAGCTCAAGCCTTCGGACGGACATGCAGTACACTCCGTCTGACTGCTTCGAGACCTTCCCGTTCCCTGACTCATCGGCCGTCCTCGACACGATCAGTGACACCTACCACGCCCACCGCCAGTCGATCATGCTCGCCCACAACGAAGGGCTGACCAAGACCTACAACCGGTTCCACGACTCGCGCGAGACCGTCGCGGACAGCCAGCGGCTCCGCGAGTTGCAGGTCGAGATGGACCTCGCCGTCGCTGCCGCCTACCGCTGGATCGATCTCGATCTCGGTCATGGCTTTCACGAGACGAAGCAGGGGCTTCGCTTCACGATCAGCCCAGTCGCCCGGCGTGAACTCCTCGGACGCCTGCTCAGGCTCAACCACGAGCGCTACGCCGACGAGGTCCGCCAGGGGCTTCACGCCAAGGATCGCGGCAGAGGAGGGGGCGCCGTCTCGCGCGACAGCGAAGACGGTCTCTTCGGCGCGGCCGCTGACGCGTGAGAGATACCATCACACTCCCCGAGCCCCGCGTGCCCAGTACAGTGTAAACTCGTGTCGGATATGGCCAAGCCCCCGCTACCCGAGTACCAGTCGCCTCCGGTCATCGAGGTGGTCTGCGGCGTCCAGTTCGATCCCCTTGCCGGGTTCCTCTCGGTCCACTTCGGCGACTTCTGGCAGCGTGTCAAGGACGGCTACCCACGCTCGGAGGATCGTCCTCCTCTCGGCGATGTCCGGGAGACCGAGCAGGGCACGATGCCCCAACTCGACCTTCTTGAACTGCCGCCCCTCCGAAGGACGTTCTACGTCGACGCGACCGGCAACTTCCTGCTCCAGGTCCAGCCATCGCGCTTCCTGGCGAACTGGAGGAAGGAACGCGCCGGGGACACTTACCCGAGGTACGAAACGGCGAGCCGTCGCTTCAAGGAGGGCTGGGCGATCTTCCTGGCGTTTGTGAAGGACGTCGGCCTTGGACCGCCCCGCGCCAACCAGTACGAACTCACTTACATCAACCACATCCCGGAAGGCGCAGAACCATACCCTGTTGGCGTCGAGCACTTCGTCCCAGCGTTCGCCTGGAAGTCGGCCCAGTCCACGGGCTTCCTGCCCGCTCCGCAGTCAGCGGCCCTGCGCCTTCAGTTCGCCCTCCCAGGTGGCAAGGGCCGTTTGCACGTCACGCTCAACCACGGCCGCCGGCGCGATGAAGGGAAGAGCGTCCTCGTCCTCGATCTGACAGCCCGTGGGCCGGCACGCTCGGACTTGGCAGACATGGATGACTGGTTCTCCACGGCGCACGAATGGATCGTGCGTGGGTTCACCGACCTCACGTCGGCGGCTGCGCATCAGACCTGGGAGAGACAGCGATGACGTCTCTGGCCGTGAGCGCCCCGTCGGCCTCAACGCGCGAAAACTTCGCCGGCTTCTCCCTATCGCTCTCCGCGGCGACAACGGGGGCCGAGGACGTCCTCGGCCCGACGAGACCAGCAGGAACCCGCATGGTTGTCCGCGAGCACCTCGGGCTGCTGATGATTGCCACCATGGTACCGGTTGCCGCGCTCGATGATCTCTTGTTCAGCCGACGGTGGGACGCTGCGACCACCCTGAACTACGTGATCTCCGCGTCCGAAGGTGATTGGCTCCGCGACGAGCAGCCGGACATCCTCGCAGTTGAGCCTCATCGCACCACACTGAAGTTCCGGTCCGGGCGGCGCGCCAGACGGCTGCCGCCGCGGATGCCGTTCGTCAGCGGGTCGGATCCAGACGGCGCGTGACCGAGTATCCCTGGTACGACGAGACCCCGCCCGACGACCCAGTGATGCAGGGCGACCTTGTCGATTCCTGCCCCGTGCTCGTTTTCGATCGGACGCCGGCCTTCGGTGACTTCGAGGGGGTCGACGCGATGGTCGACGCGCTCGACGATGCCCATGGCGTCCAGCGCGCCCGGGTCATCGTCATGACTCAGGCCTGCGATCTTGCCGAGAACAAGGTCCGGAACGCGATCCTATGCCCCGTCTACCATGTGGCGGACTACCGAGAACTGTGGGAGCGGCACGAACGGCAACATGGGCAGAACCCGACAGAGCGCGGCTTCAAGAGGACTCTCGAGGGGATCAGGGACGGGCGGTTCTGGAACCTCACGATGCTGGCCGGCCGTGAACCTCCTGAGGGCGAGGGCCTGTCGATCCCTCTCCAGATCGTTGATTTCCACGAGGTGTTCAGTCTTCCGGTGGAGTTCCTCAACGCGATGATCCGGGCGAGCGGCAGAAACCGCTTGCGGTTGCGGCCACCGTATCGCGAGCACCTCTCGCAGGCGTTCGCGCGCTTCTTCATGAGAGTGGGCCTCCCCGTCAACATCGCGCTCCCGTAGGTTCGAATGCCCAGCGCGACCTGAGCCTGCCGGAGGGATTCGAGGCGCCATGGCGGACACAACGCTCCAGGTTCCCACCAAGCCCACTTCGATTCCCTCATCCGGTCAGGCTGCCTCGCGCTCGTACAGGCGTGAGCCCAGGCCATGCCCCGCATCGCGGTCGAGTTCGTCCCTTATGACACCGCCAACCCTGAGCAGATGGAGCAGCTCAAGAAGGTCACCGCGCTCATCAGGAAAAAGCACGTCCCTGTTGCCAACCTGGATGTCTACAAGCCGGGACAGGTCGTAGAGAAGGTGGCGGCTCGAATTCCGTTCCCGTTCAACACGGCTCTGCATACCCGAGCGTGGCGCCATTACGGGGTTCGGCCCGCCTCGCAAGCGGGACAAGCCTGAGAAGACCAATCCCACCTACTGCGTGTGGGACAAGGCGCATGAGGACTATCTGTACACGGCGGCGCGGGTGGAGCGGCTATGCAAGGAGCTGTCCGATCCGGGAACGTGCCAGGCCGTCACCGGGAAGCCCGCACCGGCTCCGGTTCAGGTGACCGCGGCCGATAGCTGACCGAGTGATGACTCGGCACTGCTCACGCGCGTGGCCTGCGGCGTGAGCTTCGTGCCAAGGGCTTGAGCACCCGCGGATGGCCGCGGCGTCCTCAAGAGTGGACGCACACCATATGCTAGTACCAGCCGTTGACCAAGGGGCAGCGGAAGTTCCGCTTCAAGAACAAGATGGTCAGCCTGGACTCGACGGTGATCGATCCCGCGCATCGGCGAGGCGTTCTGGGGCTGTGGGACCGCGACCGAGGCCGTCCGCGGGTTCACCGCCTACGCCTTCCCCGCCTTCGACCTCTCTCGCACCCAGGCCGGAGTCTTCGAGTGGAATCCCGCCTCGGCGCGCGTGCTCGAGAAGCCGGATACCAGTTCGAGGGCCGGGCTGGGAGCGCCGTGACCAGGGACGGCCAGACGATTGACGAGCTGAAGTACGCCGTGGTCCGCCCGTAGCCGGCCAATTCACGACCGTGGCCGGATGATCATGGAGGAGGTTGCGCACCTCGGCGAAGCGGTCGCCGCGAGTATTTTCTACTGGGAGCGAGAAGGCTCAGGCCGAGAGAGGGGGGGCCCTCGCTCGAGCCGGGTGGCGCTACCTGGAGCCAGCGCTCCGATCAGGCCCTGAGGCTTCCCAGGAGCGCTTGCAACG
>CAZWXA010000283.1:0-5499 GCA_964637755.1 uncultured bacterium
AGCAGGCACGCCCAGCGGACGGCGATGCCCCAAACGTGATCCGGCTCCACAAGAAGTGATGGACACAAGACTGCCGAACTACGCAGTCCAGCGGACCGGGCCTCGCGTTGCCCGCTCCGGCCGCTGACCGCGACGTTTGGGCAGATAAGAGAGCACGGCCGGACGAGAGTTGAGGGGGCGTCTGCAAGGATGGCGAACGAGGCGATCGCCACGTGAAGAAGGACAGGCAGGGCTGGGATCCTGACTTCCCTATGCGTGAGCCGAGGAGCTAGTCCCAGAGGTACGCGCGCGGGTTGACCGACTGGCCTTTGACGAGGATCTCGTAGTGCAGGTGGGGACCCGAGGACTTCCCGGTGTTTCCCGTCAGCCCGAGGATCTGGCCGCGCTCCACCCGGTGTCCCCTCGACACCAGGAGCTTGGACAGGTGTCCGTACAGGGACCGGATCTCCTGGCCGTGCTCGATGATCACGCTGAGTCCGAACTCGGCCTGGGGTCCGGCGAACGTCACCGCGCCCGGCGCCGGAGCGCGGACGACGGTTCCGCGGTCGGCGGAGATGTCGAGGCCACTGTGGAATTCCGTGTGCGCGGTCCAGGGAGACAGCCGCGCCCCGAACTCCGAGTTGACGGCCCCGTGCACGGGCCAGCGCGACGGCATGAGGGCGAGGGCCTTGCCCGCGCGGGCGATCAGTCGCTCGAGCGCCCGCAGACTGCGCCCCTCCTCGCTGACGGCCGCGGCGAGCTGGTCGACCTCTTCCACCAGGGAGAGCTGGACGCCGGAACGCTCCCAGGCCATCCCCGGGCTCGCGCCCCCGATGCCCTTGGTCTGGCGTGCCGGGATGGCGTCGGGACCGAACGGCTCCCCGATCTTCGTGCGCAGGTCGCGCCACGTCGCGACCTCGAGGCGGATCTCCCCGACGCGCTTGCGGAACGAATCGATGAGCGTCTGCTGCTCGGCGGTCTGCCTGCGCAGGGCGAGCGGTTCGGCCGTGAGCCGCCGGACGCGGAGATAGTCGGCGGCGAGCGCACCGGCGGCAGCCATTCCCACGGCGGAGGCGATCAGGAGGCCCGGCACGACCCAGCGCGGGAAGTTGAAGCGATACGGCGACGAGCCGTCGCTCGGGACGACGAGGACGTTGAGCCGTCGAGGCCGGCGGCTCACCCGGTCACCGCTTCAAGGCCACCACAGTCCCGTCGGCAGGCTTCGAGCCGGCCGGCGGCGCGCTCTGCATCCGGCAGTGCCCCTCGAAGAGCACGCCTTCCTCGATCACGACCACGGGTGCCTCGACATCGCCGAGGACGCGGGCCCCGGTACGGAGCTCCACCCGATCGGCAGCCACCGCGCTTCCCACCAACTCGCCGGTGACGATGAGCGTCCCGACGCGGACGGTCGCGTTGACCGCTCCTCGCTCGCCGATGATCAGCGTGTCGGCCGACTCGATCTCGCCGCGGAACTTGCCATTCACCATGACCGTCCCCGCGAACGTGTAGTGCCCGTCGAACTCCGAGCCCTCGTCGAGGTACGCGGCGAGATGTCCTCGCGCGGAGGCGAGCCTCTTGATCTTCGCCCACATGGCCGGTAACACCGCCGGCTACCGGTATGAACCCGCTCGCGGGCTGTTGGACATCCGAGCCTCCTTCGATCCTGCTTCGATAAGGCTCACTGCGTTCGCCCGGACGGTAACGCTGGCTTCATTCGCCCAGACGGTGCGGCGCATCGCGCTCGCCTTCACACGTCAGGAGACGCGTAGCAGGCGACGCCGCCGTCGGGCGCAGCAGGAAGTGATGCGGCTTTCCAAGCTTCTAGCATCTGCTGTCGGCCGTGTCAACGACCTCGGCGAGGTGCGGGCGAAGTGCGCCGTAACGCTCCGAAAGATGGTGCTTCGTAGTATCATCGTCGGAGCCAAGGAGACGCGATGGACGAGTTCTACCGGATCAAGCGGCTGCCGCCGTACGTGTTCGCGGTCGTCAACGACCTCAAGACCAAGGCGCGGGCGCGCGGCGAGGACATCATCGACCTCGGCATGGGCAACCCCGACCAGGGGACACCGCCGCACATCGTCGCCAAGCTCGTCGAGGCCGCGCAGAGCCCGAAGAACCACCGCTACTCGGCGTCGCGCGGAATCACGCGGCTCCGGGTGGCGATCAGCCGGTGGTACCGCGACCGGTACGACGTCGAGATCGATCCCGAGTCCGAGGCGGTCGCCACGATCGGCGCGAAGGAAGGTCTGGCCCACCTGGCGCTCGCCGTCCTCGGCCCGGGGGACGTCGCGCTCGTGCCGAACCCCACGTACCCGATCCACTCGTACTCGGTCGTGATCGCGGACGGCGATCTGCGCTCCGTACCGCTGACACCCGACGGCGACTTCTTCGCCCGGCTCGAGGAAACGGCGCGTCTGGCCTGGCCCAAGGCCAAGCTCCTGATCCTCTCGTTTCCCCACAACCCGACCACGACCTGTGTCGATCGGGCGTTCTTCGAGCGGGTGGTCGACTTCGCGAAGGAGCACCGCCTGATGGTCGTCCACGACTTCGCGTACGCCGACCTCCATTACGACGGCTACGAGCCGCCGTCGTTCCTCTCGGTGCCGGGCGCGAAGGACGTGGGCGTCGAGCTGTTCTCGCTGACCAAGTCCTACAACATGGCGGGCTGGCGCCTTGCCTTCTGCTGCGGCAACCGCCAGATGGTGCACGCGCTCGCGCGGATCAAGTCGTACCTCGATTACGGCGTCTTCCAGCCGATCCAGATCGCCGGCATCCTGGCCCTGGAGGGGGACCAGTCGGTCGTGGCCCAGATCACCGAGGTCTATCGCAAGCGGCGCGACGCGCTCGTCGACGGCCTGAACCGGCAGGGCTGGACGGTCCAGAAGCCCCTGGGGACGATGTTCGTCTGGGCCCCGATCCCGGAGGGTTTCCGCGCGATAGGCTCGCTCGAGTTCGCCAAGCTCTGCGTGCAGGAGGCCAAGGTCGCCGTCTCGCCCGGGATCGGCTTCGGCGAGTACGGAGAAGGCTACGTGCGGTTCGCCCTCGTCGAGAACGAGCAGCGCATCAAGCAGGCGCTGCGCGGCCTCCGGCAGCTCACCCGGTAGAGCCCCTCCGCCCAGGACAACCATGCGAGACGTGAAGATCGGACTCCTCGGGCTCGGCACGGTCGGAGGCGGCGTCGTCAAGATCCTCCAGACGCACCGGGAGATCCTCGAGAAGCGCACGGGGGCAGGCCTCACGCTGGCCGCCATCGCCGACGCGGACGTCACCCGGCCGCGGGAGGGCCTCGATCTGTCGCGGCTGCCGATGGTCACCGACGCCGGTCGGGTCCTCGACGACCCGTCGATCCGGATCGTGATAGAGCTGATCGGCGGGCTGGAGCCGGCCCGCACCTTCGTCCTGCGCGCGATGGCCGCGGGCAAGCACGTGGTCACGGCCAACAAGGCGCTCCTCGCGCACCACGGCGCCGAGATCTACGCGGAGGCCAGGCAGCGCGGGGTGACGCTCGGCTTCGAGGCGGCGGTGGCGGGCGGCATCCCCCTGATCCGATCCGTCAAGGAGGGGCTCGTCGCGAACCGGATCCTGTCCTGCCACGGCATCGTGAACGGCACCTGCAACTACATCCTCTCCAGGATGACCGACGCGGCCGAGGACTTCTCGGCGGTGCTCGCGGACGCCCAGGCCCTTGGCTATGCGGAGGCGGATCCGACCTTCGACATCGAAGGGACGGACTCCGCCCACAAGCTCCAGATCCTGGCCTCCCTCGCCTTCCGGACCTACGTCGGCCTGAAGGACATCTACACGGAGGGCATCACGGCGGTCACGCAGCAGGACATCGCCTACGCGCGCGAGCTCGGCTACCGGATCAAGCTCCTGGCCATCGCGAAGTCGAGTGACGGGGGGATCGAGGTCCGCGTGCACCCCACGATGATCCGCGACAGCTCGCCCCTGGCCGCGGTCTCCGGCGTGTTCAACGCGGTGTTCATCACCGGCGACTGCGTCGGCGACCTGATGTTCTACGGCCGCGGCGCCGGACAGATGCCGACCGCCTCCGCGGTCGTCTCGGACACGGTCGAGATCGCGACCCGGCTCGCCTATGGCATTCCCGCCCTGCATCTCGACCTGCCGGAGGCCGCCGAGCCGGCCCTGCCGCTGCGCCCGATGGACGCGATCCGGTCCGCGTACTACCTCCGCGTCATGGCCGCCGACCGCCCCGGCGTCCTGTCACAGGTCGCCGGCGTTCTGGGCCAGAACAACATCTCGATCGTCTCGGTCATCCAGAAAGGCCGCGCGACGGCCGAGGCCGTCCCCGTCGTCATGCTGACGCACGAGGCCAGCGAGCACGAGATGAGGGCCGCGCTCGGCGCGATCGACCGTCTCCCCGCCGTCGCCGCCCCCACCACGATGATCCGCGTCGAGAATGCGTAGCCTCCCGCGCCCGGCGTCCGCCGCGCGCGAGGCGGGGCTGATCAGGACGGTCAAGGCCGGCCTCGTCGAGCGCGGCTCGGCGCTCGTGCCCAAGCTCGCGGGACACGGGCCCGAGGACCCTGACACGGCCCTCGAGTCGGCGTCCCCGCCCACCACCGCGCCGCCCGAGGTCGGCGCCGCTCTCGCCCGGCTCGGCTCCTGAGTGACCGCCGTCAAGCTTGCCGCCGGCATCCTCATCAGCGCCGTACTGCTCGCCGCGCTCCTCTGGCGGGTCGACCTGGGGGCGCTCGGCGATCAGCTCTCACACACACGCTGGGGCTGGGCCGCCGCGAGCGGGGCCCTCGCCATCGCCGGCGTCTGGACGCGCGCCCGCCGCTGGCACTATCTGTTCCCGCCCGGCTCGAACCCGCCCGTGCTCTTTCGCGCGGCGATGATCGGCTATATGGCCAACAACGTGCTCCCCTTCCGGGCCGGCGAGCTGGTGCGGGTCTACGTCGTCGCCCGGCACTGGTCCCACGGCTTCTGGATGCCGCTCGCGACGCTCGTCGTGGAGCGCGTGCTCGACGGTCTGGCCGTCCTGCTCATCCTGGGCTGCCTGCTGCTCGTCGTGCGCGTGCCCCTCGCGCTCCGCTGGACGGCCGCCGCCTTCCTCGTGCTCGACCTCGTGGGGCTCGCCGCCCTCGTGGCGATCGCCCTCGCCCCTGACGCGTGCCGCTCGTTCATCCGCCGGCTCGCCGGACGGTGGAAGCCCCTCGAGGACCGCCTCTCACGGATCTTCGAGGTGTTCGTCCGCGGCCTGGCCGGCGTGCGCACGGCGAGGCACGCCCTTCCGATCATCGCCTGGTCGGTCCTCGTCTGGGTCGTGCCGGCGCTCGCCGTCTGGACCGCGCTCCTCGCTGCCCGGCTCGATCTGCCGCTCGCCGCGGCCTGGGCCGTGCTCGCCTTCGTCGGCCTCGGCGTGAGCCTGCCGTCGGCCCCCGGGTACATCGGCGTGTTCCACGCGGCTGTCGTCCTGGCCCTCGCCATGTTCCAGGTCTCGCAGCCGGTCGCCTTCGGGTATGCGCTGCTCTACCACGCGGCGAGCTTCGTCCC
>CAZWXA010000284.1:0-5488 GCA_964637755.1 uncultured bacterium
CTGACGGCGTTCCGGACCGCTGCTCGGAGCGGAGGGACGGCCACGACCAGCAGCGAGACCGCGGCGAAGACCAGCAGGCCCACCACCAGCCACTCGAGCGATCCGTCGCCGCCGTCGGGGCTCAGGTTGAACCATCTCTCGATCCAGTCCATGGAATTCCTCCAGTCGACCGCCGCCAGGGAGGGCGATCGGCCGCGCTACGGCTCGAACCTGAGGGCGCGCATCGCGGCGTTGTTCGAGTGTGAACCGCTGGCGAGCGACGTCCAGAACTCCAGAATGTCGCTCCGGAGGGCCGGCCGCGGGACGTCCGGGTCGAATTCGCTCCTGACCAGGGCCACGAGGACGTGGGGCTTCGGATCAGGTGGAGTCCACGGGATCTCCGCCGTGAACTTCCAGCCGTGGGGTTCGATGTCCGCGACCGCCACGCCGGCCGCGATCTGGTTCGAGCTGAGGCCCCACCAGGAAGGGTCGTCGGCCGGCGCGAAGTGCAGGTCGACGGTGGCGCTCACCCGCACCGCGCTCCGGTTGTGGACGCGGACGTAGATCCGGTTCGCTCCCGCCCTGAGCGGCTGTCCCGGCGCCGGATCACCGAGATCCGCGAACTCGGTCGCCGGGTTGACCGCGGTCTGCGTCACGACGATGTCCGGGCTGCGGCCGCCCCAGGCGACCGAGCCGATCTCTCCGGTATCGTCCACGGCGTCGCGGATGAAGACGTCCGGCCTGATCGTGACGAGCCGCGCCGCCGCGCGCCGCTCGGCGAGGAGCAGGTCCCGGATGACGACCGGTGGGGCGGGGCCGGCGCCGGGGAGCTGGTCTCCCGCCGAGGTGCAGAGGGCGAGCAGAGCCACGTCGCCGAGCAGGTCGACTCCGGGAACCCAGGCGAACCTCGCGACCACGTGATCGCCCGGCCTGACCGAGACCGGTTCCGTGCCGATCCGCGACCAGGGCCCGGCCAGGGGCGGACCCGGGAAGGTCGCCCAGAAGGTCGCCGACAGATCGGGCAAGAGGGGCGGGGCCGCCGCCATGTGCGCCACGTAGAGATGCACGTCGGCGGCCTCGGGCGGCCCACCGCTCGCTCCGCTGTTGTGCACCTGGACGAACACGAAGTTCGTCTCCCCGGGCCGCGGCGGGTCGCTCGTCAGGCCGTTGTCGAACTCCGCGCCATCGAGCCGCCCCTCGAAGAAGCGGAGCGGCGGCGCGTTGACGCGGATGTCGAACGCGTTGAAGGCGCTGAACGCCTCGTCCCGCGTGGCCGTCGAGAGATCGAGCCGCCGCTCGTCGCGGCGCACGCGCGGGTCGCCGCCGAGGGTCGCGTGGAGCGCCGGATCGCGGGGGTAGGTCCGGCCCTCCTCGATCGCGTGCTGGCGGATGAAGAGGCGCGCCGGCGGCGGGGCGGGGCCGTCGAGGTCGCACTCGAACATCCCCCGGCCGTACGTGGAGCAGCGGAGCCGCCGGCTCACGGGTGTGAACGCGAGGTCGGTGACCAGCAGCAGCGGCAGGCCGTTGTTGAACGTCCGCCAGGCGGCGGCCGTGCCCGCGGTCATGCCGGTGTACTCGATGACGTAGACCCCGGCGAGCGTGCCCGCGTAGAGCCGCGGGTCGGTGCGATCGAAGGCCAGGGCCGTGATGGGGCAGGGCGGCAAGGGAGTGGGGGAGACGGTGGCCGGGGCCCGGCCGCTGATGTCGATCCAGTGACCGCCCTGGTCGAAGGTGAGGAACACCCGCCCCGGACTGCCCGGCGCGACGGAATCGGCCGGGGGCTCATAGGAGGTCGCGACCGCGACGAGATCCGCGTTCCCGGGATGCACGGCGATCCGGGAGACCCACGCCGCACCGAGGTTCGGGATGGTCATCCGGGTCCATGCCGACGCGTTGGCGTCGGTGGTGCGGAAGACCTCACCTCTGGAGGTGCCCATCCACCACTGGTGATCGGCGTCGCTCGGCGCGTACGCGAGCGCGGTCACCTCGACCTCGGCCGGGCTCGACGGATGGAACTCGGCGGCGAGCCGGGTGAAATCGATCTGGACCTGCCCGCCCGGGGGCGTGCTGGCGGCTCCGACGAACCCGGCGCCCGTCCGGCCGACCAGCATGTGACCCGAGTGCCCCGGGTGGTGCTCGACGATGCCGACGAAGAGCTGCTTGAACTCGTCGCCGATCCCCCGCTTCTGCGCGGCGACCTCCGCCCAGACCGCCCCGTCCGGACCGAGATCGGGCAGCCGCCGGCCGCGCGAACCATTGCCAACCGTGACGGAGTAGACGTCCACCTGGCTGTTGGCGATGATCCGGCGCGGGTCGTCGGGATCGAACCCCACCATGCCGCCGTCGCCGCCCACGAGCTGGTACCAGGTGGCGCCGCCGTAGCCGACGAACGTGCCGTTGTCCTGGAGACCGCCCCCCGTGATGAACGGGAAGCGCGGGTGGACGGTCACGTCGTTGAACTGTCCCGCCAGGATCCCGTAGCTCCGCTTGCGCCAGGTGTGGCCGAGGTTCGGGCTGAACGTCACCCCGCCGTCGTTGCCCACCCAGAGGGCGCGCGGCCGCGAGCGGTCGAACACCACGGCATGCTGGTCGCCGTGACGGCCGGGATCCTCGTCCTCGTCCTCCCACTTGATGATCCGCACCCAGGTGCCGCCGAAGTTCACGCTCCGGAAGAGGTCGACCGTTCCCGCGATGACCAAATTCGGGTGATCGGGATGCGCCTCGAGGACGAGGTCGTAGTACGCCTGGCCGGAGTCGCCGGCCTGGCCCGCCTTCGGCATGCGGTCGCCGTCGTCCCAGTGCTCGCCGCGGTCCGCGGAGTGGTGGACGGGGGTCGGGAAGTCGTGGCCGTCGGAGCCGATCGCGAACACGTGCTCCGGCTGGCTCGAGCAGAGAGCGACCCGGATCCGCCCCGACAGCCCCAGCAGCTTTCGCCAGTCGCTCGACCGCGCCCTGACGCCGTCGAAGGTGAACCCGTAGACCCCCTCGCCGCGGATCCCGAGATACACGTGGTACGCTCCCGGCTCGCGGGCGTCTATCGCGACGTCGGTCACGTCCTTCTCGTCGGTCTCGACCTCCTGCACGAACGTCGTGCCTTCGCGCCGCCAGAGCCCGAGCGCGCAGGCGGCCCAGACTCGAGCGGCGTTCCGGGGATCGACCCGGAGCCGCGCGTACCGGTTCGCCGCGCCGGGAATCACGGCGGCGCCGGGCGCCGGATCCGGCGTGCCGGCGAGCCGGGTGAAGACGCAGGCGGCGGGGTCCGCGGCGAGGGCGACACTGAAGAGCCCGCTCCCGGGCACGTGCCCGATCACCGGCTCGCCCGTCCCGACGTAGAGCGTGCTCGAGTCCGCGGCGATGGCGATCGACCCCACCGGGACGGCGTCCGCGACGCCGCCGAGCGCCTCCCAGGTGCCGCCACCGTCGCGCGTCCGCCAGACGCCGCCGAAGGCGCTCCCCGCGTAGAGGGTCGCCGGCGCGTTCGGGTCCTGGATGAGATCGCGGATCCGGCCGCCGATGTTGCGCGGGCCCAGTGCGAGCCACGGTGGGGCCCCGGCCTGCGCGGGGACGCGGCCGGCGTGACGGACCGAATCGGCCAGGGCGCTCCGGTAGAAGCTCTCGAAGCGGCCGAGCCGCCGGACGAGGTCCGCCGCCGCGCCGGCGGGATCGTCCTCACGGCGTCGCTCGACCGGCCGGGCGCCTGGATCGTCCGCCATCAGTCGCTCCTCCGCGGGGCCCATCCGGGGAGGGAGATGTTCCCTCGCCCTGCGCGCTGTCGCTCCTCGCCCCTGACCGACGGGGGCGGGAGGGAGATGGCGAGACGAAGGATCGTCCTCTCCGGAGGCCGAGTCAAGAGCCCTGATCTTCTTGGCTGGCTGGTCGTGACCGTCAGGAGGGCTCGGAAGGGACGGCGGGTCCGAACACCCAAGGTGGCGTCGTCACCGGGCGCCACGGTGCCAGGAACACCCTCACGCTCGAGAATGCGGAGACTGGAACGAAGCTGACGATCTTTGCGCGGCCCAAGCTCCTCAAGCACGTCAGGGTCGACGACGAGGTCGCGGTGGGATTCGCCCAGGACGACCAGTGTCTTCATCCTCAGGACGCTATTGGACCGCTGGCAACACGATCGCCGACGGACAGGCCGCGGTATGAAATACCCGCTGGGTGGCGATGACCGCCGACAACTCGTCCGTCGCCGACGGCGAGTTGAGATTCCGATCGAACATCGGGAAGTTGCTGCTCGATACCTCGATGCGCACCCGATGCCCAGGAGCGAACCAGTTCGACGTCACGCCCACTTCGAACGACAGCTCGCGGATGTCCCCGTCTCGGAGCGCGTTGCCCGGGCTGGTGTGCTGATTGATCCGGAAGATGCTCTCACACAGGTTCATCGCCCGACCATCGGGATGCACGTCGACGAGCTTCGCGGTGAAGTCCGTCGTCGGCGCTGACGATGCCACGAACAACCGGATGCCGATGTGGCCCGTGATTTCCATCGGAGCTTCCAGCACTCCGCTGGTGTAGACGAGTACGTCGTTCCGAGCCTCGACCGCCCGCTGGTCGCACGGCCCCATCGGAGCCTGATCCGCAAAGCAACAGGAGTGGCCTCCCAGACTCGGCACCGGATCCAGCGGGTTGTAAACGAAGACGTCCGCGGGCTCGTCGCCGGGGGCCATGGTCGACAACGAGCCGTCGCCGTTCAGCGAGTTCGCTCGACCCCGACTGTGCAGGAAGAAGCGCATCGTGCGGGCGCGCGACAGGGGCCATTCACGCTCGCTTCGCCATTCGTTCTTCCCCATGACGAAGATGCGCACTCGCGGCAGGTCCAGTTCGCCACGGCCGCCACGGGCCAGCCAGTGCGTGAACCAGCGGAGCTGGATGTCATCGATCTCGCTGCGAGCGGCCTCCCCGAAGTCAACTTGGCCCACCCACTGCGACCATGGAAGGTGGAGCCACGGCCCGATCAGCAGGAACTGGTCGCCGCGCCCGCTGAGGCGCTCGAAGGTCCGGATGGTCTCCGCCACGAACGTGTCGTACCATCCCCCGAAGTGTAGCGCCGGCACGGCCACCGCCTCGAAGTCCCGGTCATTCACCTCGAGATCCCGCCAGAAGGCGTCTCGCCCCGGGTGATCCAGCATATCGAAGAAAAAGGTCGACAGCCCCGTGTCCCGGAGGGGGGCAAGCTCCGTGAGCGGCAGCGTTGCATACTGGCGTGCCGGGGATCCAAGGGCCTCGGTCAAGATGCCGCACGCCCGTCGATCGCCCTTCCAGCGGGCTTCATCCAGGGCGAGCTGGAGGGACCAGGACACCATCATCGCCACGTTGAAGGCGCCGTTCGTGAACGCGGCCGGGTACATCCCGGATGCGCAGAAGCCTGGAGCGATCGCCCCGAGAGGCGCGCGGTGCCGAGCGGCGAGCAGGAGCTGGGCTTTCCCCGGGTAGGAGAAGCCGTACATGCCGATCCGTCCCTGGACTACCGAGGGGTGCGCCTCGAGCCACGCCAGCGTGTCTG
>CAZWXA010000285.1:0-5479 GCA_964637755.1 uncultured bacterium
GACAGGACCCGTCCGCCTCTCGGGTGATCCGTTCATGAATGGTCCGGGCTAGCCGATCGACACGAGCCCGGAAGTGCCAGCCGCATCAGCCCCTGATCCGGACGGCGTCTGTGCGGCTTCAGCGGGGCCACCCCGCGTGGGGCTCTGTCCGGGGCTGCACGTATAATCACCGCGGGGAGGCGTGGATCTGCCGCCGGCGGGGACTCCCCGCACGAACCTCGCCCGAGCCGGCGAGGGGCTGCGCCGCCCCACGGGAGCGCTGGTGACCGACCTCCTCGCGGCACGCTCGCAGATGGCGATGTCCCTCGGCTTCCACATCCTCTTCGCGGTCGCCGGGATCGCGATGCCGGTGCTGATGGCGGTCGCCGAGTGGAGGTGGCAGCGGACGGGCGACCGGGTCTTTCTCGAGCTGGCCCACCGCTGGGCCAAGGGCACGGCGATCCTGTTCGCGGTCGGTGCCGTCTCGGGGACCGTGCTGAGCTTCGAGCTCGGGCTCCTCTGGCCGGGGTTCATGGCCTACGCCGGTGCCATCATCGGGATGCCCTTCTCGCTCGAGGGGTTCGCGTTCTTCACGGAGGCGATCTTCCTCGGGGTGTATCTCTACGGGTGGGACCGCATCTCCGGGCGCGCGCACCTCGCGGCCGGCGTGGTCGTCGCCGTGAGCGGCGCGCTGTCCGGGATCTTCGTCGTCATCGCCAACGCCTGGATGAATACCCCCACCGGGTTCGAGCTGGCGAACGGGCGGCCCGTCAACATCGATCCGATCGCGGCGATGCTGAACCCGGGGGTGTTCCCCCAGACGCTCCACATGACGCTCGCGGCCTACGCCGCGACGGGGTTCGCGGTCGCGGGCATTCACGCGCTGCTGCTGCTGCGCGAGCCGCGAAACGCCTTCCACCGGCGAGCGCTCGCCGTGGCCCTGATGGTGGGCGCGCCGGCCGCGCTGCTCCAGCCGCTCTCGGGCGACCTCAGCGTGCGCCATGTCGCGCGCTGGCAGCCGGCGAAGCTCGCCGCCATGGAAGGACAATTCAGGACCGAGGCCGGCGCGCCGCTCCGCATCGGCGGCCTCCCGGACGAGACGGCCGCCGAGACCCCCTACGCGATCGAGATCCCGCGCGCCTTGTCGGTCCTGGCCTTCCACGATCCGGCCGCAGTGGTGACGGGGCTCGACGCGTTTCCGCGCGCCGACTGGCCGCCGGTGGCGGCGACACATGTCGCGTTCCAGGTCATGGTCGGGCTCGGCGCGTTCATGGCGCTCGTGGCCGCGTGGGCGGCCGTGCTGGCGTGGCGCGGGCGCGACCTCGCGAGACACCGGTGGCTCTTGCGGGCGCTGGTTGCCGCCGCCCCGATGGGGCTCGTCTGCACGGAGGCCGGCTGGGTGGTGACGGAGGTCGGCCGCCAGCCGTGGATCGTCCAGGGCGTGCTCCGCACGGCGGACGCGGTGACGCCCATGCCCGGCCTCGCGGTGCCCCTCGTCACCTTCACGCTGCTCTACTGCTTCCTCGGCGCGGTCACGGCGTGGCTCCTCTTCCACCAGGTTCTGAGGAGTCCGACGGTCACGGAGGCCGAGCGTCGCCCGGCTGCGGCGCGAACGGATGGGCGCTCGAGGAATCCCGGCGGATGAACACGTGCTCGAGAAATCACGGGGCGAAGCGGGAGCGCGCTGGCCCAACCGGCGATGGGCGTGGGGCGCGGGCGCTGCCCCCGGCTCCCGACGGGCTGCTCCCGGTGCCGCCGTGATCGGGGGTCTCGCGCTTCCGGACGCGCTCGCCGCGGCCGTCGCGGTGGCGCTCAACGGGTACGTGCTGCTCGGCGGCGCCGACTTCGGGGGCGGCGTCTGGGATGCGCTGGCCACGGGACCGCGGCGTGACCGCCAGCGCACGCTGATCGCCGACACGATCGGCCCGATCTGGGAAGCCAACCACGTCTGGCTCATCGTCGTGGTCGTTCTGCTCTTCACCTGCTTCCCCGCCGTCTTCGCGGAGCTGGCGATCACGCTCCACATCCCGCTGACGCTCATGCTGATCGGCATCGTGCTGCGCGGGTCGGCGTTCGCGTTCCGGGCGTACCACGGCGAGGGGAGCGCTGGACAGCTTCGCTGGGGCCGGATCTTCGCCGTGGCAAGTGTGGTGACGCCGGTGCTCCTGGGGGTCGCCATCGGCACCCTCGCGTCGGGCAACGTCCCGAGGGACGGACGCTCGGGATTCCGCGAGGTGTTCGTCGCGCCCTGGTTCACGCCCTTCGCGTTCGGGGTGGGGGTGCTCACGCTCGCGCTCTTCGCATTCCTCGCGGCCGTGTATCTCACCGTCGAGGCCGAGGACCACGACCTGCGCGAGGACTTCCGGCGGCGCGCGCTGGCCGCCGCGGGCGCCGTCTTCGTCGCCGCGTTCGGCGTGCTGCTCCTCTCTCGCGGGGAGGCGCCCCGCGTGCGGCACGGGCTCACCGCCACGGCGTGGGCGCTCCCGCTCCACGGCGCGACCGGCCTCGCGGCGGTCACCGCCATCTGGGCCCTCTGGACCCGCCGGTACGCGGTGGCGCGCCTGGCTGCGGCGGCGCAGGTCTCCCTGATCCTCTGGGGCTGGGTCCTGGCGCAGTATCCCTATCTGGCGCCGCCATCGCTCACCGTGGCCGGCGCGGCGGCGCCGCGGTCGACGCTCGTCCTGGTGCTCTGGACGCTCGGCGCCGGCGCGTTGATCCTCTTTCCCTCGCTGGCCTATCTCTTCCGCGTCTTCAAGCGACCCTCCCGGGCCGGCCAATGAGCATGCCGGCGGCCGCCCTCGGCGCCCTCGAGCGCCTGAAGCTCGAGGGCGGCCCGGCGGCTGCGGCGCGCAAGTCGGAGCTTCTGGGCGTGCTCGAGCGGGGCCGCCTCGACAGCGCGCGCGAGGTCCTCCGCCTTCACGAGGTGCTCTGCGTGATGCGAGCCTATCCCGACGGCGTGGACATCCTCCGGCGCGTCGAGAGAATGCTCGGCGCGCTCCCCGGGCGCGCCGACCTCCGCCGTCACGCCCGAGCCCTGGCGGGGAGCGGCGTCGCGGGGACCGAGATCCGTTACCGCTTCTTCGCGGAAACGGCGTCCTGGCTCGCGAAGAGGTGGGGCGATCGTCTGGGGATCGAGTGGGCGCGGTTCGATCAGGCGCCCCGTCTCGCCCGCGTCCTCCACCTGCTCGCGTCCTACTCCGAGACGCCCGGGCTCGACGGCTGGGAGCGATCGCCTCGCGAGTGGATCCGGCGAATGAAGGGGCCGCTCGAGACCGACGCGGCGTTCGTCATCCGCCGCTTCGACGCGCTGTTCCGCGATGGCTTCGTCCGCGAGGTCGCCTACGAGGAGCTCGACATCCCGATCGTTCTGCGGCCGGGACGCGACACGCCGGCCCGAACCCGGGAGAAGCTTCGGCGGCCGAGGGTGTTCTTCCAGACGCGGCCCCTGGGGACCATGGACGATGTCCTCGGGACGAGCGCGCGCCCGCGCGTCGGCCGGGCGCGCGGCGAAGCGGACGTGCCGCCGGCCCTCCTCCGGTCGATCGAGGCGTCTCCGCGCTCGATCCGTCCCGCCTCGTCCCGGGAGGCGCGCGAGATCGTGCAGCTCGCCCGGGGCGCGATGGTCGCGCGCAACCGCGACGTCGACGTCTTCTCCTACGGTGACGCCGGCGACGTCCGCATCGTGGACTGGGGCGAGGGGTTCGAATTCGCCTTCATCGGGGCGATTCCCGAGCGGCGCCTCCTGCTGGAGGCGCTCTCCGGCTGGCTTGCGCTGCGCAACGGGGTGCCGATCGGCTACGGGACCGTGAGTGCGCTCTACCGGTCGTCGGAGATCGCCTTCAACGTCTTCCCGAGCTTCCGAGGCGCGGAGGCGGGTGTTGTCCTCGTGCGTCTCCTCGCGACGGCCCGCGCCCTCTTCGGCTCGGACACCTTCACGCTCGATCCGTACCAGCTCGGCGAGGACAACGCCGAGGCGATCCGGTCCGGGGCGTGGTGGTTCTACTTCAAGCTCGGCTTCCGCCCGCGCGATCCCGCCGTGCTCGGGACCATGAGGCGCGAGATCGCGCGCAAGCGGGTCCGGCCAGGCTACCGCTCGAGCCCCGGGACGCTCGAGCGCCTCGCGGCGGCAAACGTCTACCTTGAGCTCGGCGCCCCGCGCGAGGACATCCTGTCGATCCTGCCACTCGCCGACGCCGGTCTCGCGGTCACGGGATTCCTCGGCCGCCGCTTCGGCTCGGACCGCGAGCGAGGGATTCGCGAGTGCGCCCGCGAGGCCGCGCGTCTCCTCGGGCTCCGCTCGTTCGCCGGCTGGGCCCGGAGCGAGCGCCTCGCGTGGGCGCGCTGGGCGCCGCTCGTCCTGCTCCTCCCCGGCGTCTCGCGCTGGAGCCCGGCGAACCGCCGCGCTGCTGCGCGCGTGGTCCGCGCCAAGGGCGGCCGGCGCGAGTCCGACTTCGTCCGCCTGTTCGACGCTCACCCGCGCCTGCCGCAGGCCCTGGCCGGGCTGGCGAATCGAGGCGCCACCGGAGCCCGCGGAGTCCCGGACCCCGCCGCCGGCCGCCGCTCCAGGGCGGTCTGACGTCCGGGACCGACTTGATTTACCGTGAGGGGGGGAGGGCGAGCCACCTCGATCAGTGGGACGGCTCTCGAGAAGAGGGGCAAACTGGGGTGGCGCTCGCGGTGCGGGAGCCAGGTGAGGCCGTCGCTCGGAGCGACGGTGACCACTCGCTCGAGGGCCCGCGCGTTTGTCCGCGTCGGCCAGAAGGGAGAGGTGTGATGGCGCAGGAAGAGACTCTGCCGAGAAGTGTGACCGGCGAACCGCTGTCGCCGGAAGGGACACGGATGCTCCACTACCTCAGCTCGCGCGCGGCCGCGATCACGCCGGCCGATCTCCGCAGCCGGGTCCGGGCGGCGATGGCCGAGCTCGATACCGCCCTGGCCGGGGTGAACGACATCGGCGCACGCCAGCACCCCTTCTCCGGGGAATGGGGCGTGGCCGACGTGGTCGACCACGTCGCGCAGACGCAGATCCGCGCGGCCGACGAGCTCCGTCATCTCCTCGCGGGCCGCCGCCCCCCCGCGCCGCCGGTGTACGAAGCCCTCGTGTCCGGCGCCGCCGCCTGGGCACCCTGGGACGAGCTCCTCGACGGCCTCCGGTCGGCTAACGAGGAGTTCGACGCCATCCTCGCCACGCCGGTGCACGCCGGCACGCCGTCCAGTGGCGTGACGGCGCGGACGATTCTCGTCGCCAACCGGACAGGTCACGACGGTCGGGTGACGCAGGAAATCTTCGCCGGGGAGCTCGACTGGAAGGAGTACACGCTGCTCCAGCGACTCCATCTGCTCGATCACCGGACTCAGGTCCGGAAGCTCCGCGCGGCCCTGACGGCGTGACCCACGACCCTCGACGCTCAGGCCCCGGACGTGACCCTCCTGACCTGCGGGACACCGGAGCTCGAGGCGCTCATCCAGGCTGCCGGGCAGCGACGCTCGGGGCGCCGGA
>CAZWXA010000286.1:0-3027 GCA_964637755.1 uncultured bacterium
CTCGCCGCGGAGCCCCTCAGCGTGGCCGCGGCGACGAGGCGAGGAGTCGGCGGGGATCGCCCGGAGGATCCGGCCGGATCGAGCCGCCGCCTCAACCCTGATCGGGGAGGTAACCGGTGGCTGGGGGAGGCCCGGGGCAGTGGGTGACGCGGGGCGGGGCGGATCAACTCGGGCCTCGCCTCGCGGCGGTCGCCGCTCAGCTCGAACAGCGTGGGCGCGGAGCGCACCGCCTCACCGACGCGCGCCAGATCGCGTGGGGCACGGCCAAGGCCTCCGCGGGAGCGAGCCCCGGGGGCTGCTCGCCGCGGCAGGGCCCGCTGCGCCCGGCCGCACCTCGCGCGCGTATGTCCCGATTGGGGCCGGGTCTAGAAGCCCCGGGCCCGCATGCAGGCCTGGAAGGCTTCCCGGAATGCGGGATCCGGTGCTCCGGCTTCGAGCGTCGCTTCGTGCGAGTCCCCGCCGGCGCCGAAGACGCCCGCGACGGCAAGCGTGTCAGGAGCGACCGCAACCGGGCGCTCGGGCCTGATCGGCGCGCGAGTCGCGGTGATCGGCCCGGTCCACAGGCTGACGCCCGACACGCGAGACGGGAACGGGCTCAGGGGCGCTCGCTCCGAGTATGCCGGCCGGCCGGGTTGCAAGCGCGCGAACTCGGCACAGGCGGCCAGGTCGGCCTCGGTTGGCCGCTCGCCGTCGGCGCGGGCACCGGGCGGGACCGCCACGGCTGCGAGGAGCACGGTCGCGATGGCGACCCACCGCATCACTGGACTCGACCCATCATCCGGTGCGGAGGCGATCGATCAGGCGGCGTTCCCGTTTGGTGGGCCGGCCCGCCCCGGGCGTCCGCACCCCCCCCGGCACGATGCGCTCGCGAGGTGGGGCGGGCGGCGTCAGATCCTCGTAGAGTGCGCGCGCCACCGACGCCGGCCCGCGACGTTCCGCCAGCGCGACGACCCTGAGAACACGCCGGCCCCCCGGCAGCGTCACGACCACCGTGTCGCCGGCACGGAGGGGATGCGCAGGCTTCGTGAACTGGGAGTTCCGCTCGACCTTGCCGCCCGCGCACGCCGCGGCGGCAAGCGAACGGGTCTTGAACATTCGCGCGGCCCAGAGCCACTTGTCGGCGCGCACGCCTTCTCGCGCCTCGCTCTCGTTCACGCTGGCGAGCCTATCACATCGGCCCACAGTCGGAGATCCCGACTGGCGGAGATCCCGACTGGCGGGGCGGGAAGCCCTTGGGCCCCGCTCGGTCGTCTGGAGCCGGCGCACCGGGGGCGGTGCCCGGGACAGGGCGACGCTCACCGCGATTCACCGAAGCGATGTCGAAAACTGGCCTGTCGAACGCGTCCGAGGGTAGAATCTGGAATCGACCCGAACACGCTGACCGGTCGAAGTGCGGCCGATGGGCGGGTCCCGAGGGAGGCCAGATCATGAAGACACGCAGCACGTTCCTCTCCGTTCTGGGTCTGCTGATTGCCGCCATCGTCTGGGCGGCTGACGCCTTCGTCGTCGAGGACTGGTCGAAGATCACGGTCGGACACAAGGGGATCCCGGACGGCTGGAAAGGCCAGAACTGGGGAAGTCCCGCCTACGACCTGACGGTGGAGGAGGCGAGTCCCACCAAGGTGCTGCACCTCAGGAGCAAGAACGAGGGCTCGACCATCTCCCGTGACCTCAAGGGAAAGGTCAACCTCAAGGAGACGCCGATCCTCGAGTGGCGATGGAAGGTCGTCACGCTCCCGAAGGGCGGAGACTCCCGCCGCAAGGAGACCGACGACCAGGCCGCGCAGGTCTATGTGGCCTGGCCGCGCTTCCCCGAGGCGGTCCGGTCCCGGATCGTCGGGTACGTGTGGGACACTTCCGCGCCGGCGGGGACGATCGTGAAGAGCCAGAAGACGAGCACCATCACGTACGTCGTCGTGCGGTCGGGGGCGGCGGATCTCGGCCGGTGGATCACGGAGCGACGGAACGTGGCCGAGGACTTCAGGAAGATCTACGGCGAGGAGCCCGAGTCCCCGGGCGCCCTGTCGGTCGCGATCGATTCCAACGACACCAACTCCACTGCGGAGTCGGTCATCGGCGAGATCGCCTTCAAGCGCTCCTGATCTCACCCGCCGCACACCCGCACGCCGGCTCACGGGCAGGGTACTGGCGAAAGCCGCCCGTCCCCGGGGACGGGTCAGGTGCGAGGCGGCCGCGGTTCGAGCCAAGGCGAACCCCGGATCGATCCTGACGACGAGTCGACATCGGGCGGAGCGACCGTGGCTCCCCCCCCACCCCCCGACGGGATCCCGCGAGCCCGCAGATCGCCCCGTCCCAGGCCGGCTATACCGGCATGACGCCGTTCCGCCGAGGCGGGAACTCGTGGGTCTTCGACGCCGCGTAGGTCAGTCGCTTGATCAGCTCCTCGCGGAGCTGGGAGCCGGGCACGATGTCGTCGACGAGCATCTCCGAGGCGAGCCTGTAGATGTCGACGTCCGCGGCGTACTCGTCCCGCCTGGCCCGGACGTAGGCCGCGCGCTCGCTCTCCGGTAGCGCCATGATCTTGTTGTAGTAGACGGCGTTGACGGCGGGCTCCGGCCCCATGATCGCGATCTGGCCCTGGGGCAGCGAGAGGGCTCCGTCTGGCTCGAAGGCGGGGCCACACATCGCGTAGAGCCCCGCCCCGTAGCACTTGCGGATGGTGACCGAGAGCTTCGGCACCGTCGCCTGCGCGGTCGCGAAGATCATCTTGGCGCCGTGCCGGATGATCCCGGCGCGCTCGACCTTCGTGCCGACCATGAACCCCGACACGTCGGCCAGGTAGACGAGGGGGATGTTGAACGCGTTGCAGAGCCAGATGAACCGCGCGGCCTTGTCGGAGGAATCCGGGAACAGGACGCCCCCTTTCACCTTCGGCTGGTTCGCGACGATCCCGACCACCCGGCCACCGAGACGCGCCAGCCCCACGATGATCTCGGGGGCGAACAGGCGCTTGATCTCGAACCAGGAGCCCTCGTCGATCAGCCGGTCGATGACGTCGTGCATGTC
>CAZWXA010000286.1:3037-5458 GCA_964637755.1 uncultured bacterium
AAGTACTTCCGCTGGTCGTACGGGACGATCTGGTCGATCGACCGGCCCGGCTTCGGGTCGATCGCCTCGGCTAGGGGTGGCGCCTCGCGGAACGACCGGGGCATGTACGAGAGATACCGCTTCGCCAGCCCGATCGCCTCCTCGTCGGACGCGGCGAGCAGGTCACCGCAGCCGGACACCTCGCAGTGCATCCGGGCACCGCCGAGGTCCTCCAGGGTCGTCTTCTCCCCGATCGCCATCTCGACCATCCTGGGCGAGCCGACGTACATGCTGGCCTTCCCTTCGACCATGATGACGAGGTCGGTCAGCGCCGGCAGGTAGGCCGACCCGGCGGGAGACGGGCCGAAGAGGATACAGACCTGCGGCACCACGCCCGAGAGCTGCACCTCGTTGTAGAAGATGCGCCCCGCGTGGGACCGGCCCGGGAAGATCCGGATCTGCTCCGAGATCCGGCCGCCGGCCGCGTCGACCAGGTACAGCATGGGGATGCCGAGCCGCTGGGCCTTTTCCTGGATGCGGATGGTCTTCTGGACGGTCTTCTCCCCCCAGGAGCCCGCCTTGACGGTGTAGTCGTTGGCGTTGACGCACGCAGGCCGGCCGCCGACCATGCCGACGCCCGTCACCACGCCGTCGGCCGGCGTGTCCGGCTCGGCGCTCCGCGCGAAGATCCAGTCCTCCTGGAACGCCGAGCCCGGATCCAGCAGGAGCTTCAGCCGATCCCGGACGAAGAGCTTGCCCTCTTCCTGGAGCTTCTCCCGGTACTTCGTGTGGCCCTGCTCGATCCGCGCCCGCTCCCTGAAGTACCGCTCCTCACTCACGGCAAATGGCCCTCCACGTCAGTCATTGCGAGGGGGTCGGGTCCGCCCAGATCACGATGATCAGGACGCCGTCGTTGTGCGGCGGGCCGCCGATGAGCGTCGGATGACCAGGCTGGCTCCGGATATTGGCGTTGAGCTCGACCAGGTGGCCGCGCAGAAGCCGGAGGCGCACCCGCACGGAGGAGGTGGTCACGACCTCTGGCATCACCTCGAGCTGCCGGTCTCCGGGGACCGGCCAGCGCTGCGGGCTTCCGATCGGCACCTCCGCGTGAAGGCGCTCGAGGGTCGTGTAGGCCCGGTACCGGAACAGGCCCCGCATCCTGGCGAGGACCCGCGCGAGGTACTCGTCCGACGGGTCGGGGGGCAGGGGCTGCGCGACGACCGGACTCTCGGTGGCGAGCAGGATGCGCGCGTCGAAGCGCACCACCTGCTGGGCGAAGGCCGGATCGCCCGAGCACTGCAGCACGAGGGCCACCGCCAGCACGAGGAGCGGTTTGAGCAGTGTCCTGAGCCGCTTGCGAGCGGTGTGGAGCCTCGACATCACGGTCCCCACCGGTATGCTCAAGACCTCGGCCATCTCCCGGTACGAGAGCCCCTCGACATCGCTCAAGATGATAATCGTGCGGAACTTGGGCGGCAACGCGTCGAGCCCCTCCGCGATACGCCGGCGCTCCTGCCGCCGCGCGGCCTCGTCATCGGGGGGAGCCGTGGCGTGATCCGGCAGGACCCCCTGCAAGTCGTTCTCGGTGAGGGGCTCCGTCCCGAGCGCGCGGCCCCGCGCGGCGCGCTGGCGTACCCGGTCAGTCGCCAGGTTCACGACGATCCGGAAGAACCAGGTGTAGAACGCCGAGTGCCCCCGAAACGACCCGAGCGACCGATAGGCGCGGATGAAGGCTTCCTGACACACATCCTGCGCGTCTTCACGATCGCGAACGATCTGGTACGCGACCCGCCACGCGCGCTGCCGGTACTTCTCGACTAACGGCTCGAAGGCGGCGAGGTCACCGGCCCGGCAGCGCTCGATAAGGGCCTGGTCGTCCGTGTCCACGGGGTCGTCATCGGTTGCCCCGCCTCTTCAGCGTTTGACGAGGGGCACCCGGTTCCATTCACCGGCCGAGCAACGCGTCGATGCCCAGCAGGTAGCTCGCCGGGCCGAAACCGGAGATCTGCCCCCGCGCCACGGGGGCGATCACCGAGTGCCGGCGGAACTCCTCGCGGGCGTGCACGTTCGACAGGTGTACCTCGACGACCGGCAGCCGGACCGACGCCACCGCGTCGCGGAGCGCGATCGAGTAGTGGGTGAAGGCCCCTGGATTCATGACGATGCCGCCGAAGCCGTCCCGGCCGGCGGCCTGGACCCAGTCGATGAGCTGGCCCTCGGTATTGGACTGGCGGCACTCGACCCGGACGCCCAGGCTCCGGGCGTGCCGCTCGATCGCCCGGTTCACGTCGGCGAGGGTCGCCCGACCGTAGACGCCGGGCTCGCGGGTGCCGAGGAGATTGAGGTTGGGACCGTGGAGGACGAGTATCGCCCGCGCCTTCGTGACCATGGCGTCACAGGATACACCGTGGCCTCCGCCGCGGGCAATCGCCCCATCCCGGC
>CAZWXA010000287.1:0-5437 GCA_964637755.1 uncultured bacterium
CCGACCGCGCTACAACATTATCTTGAGAGACGACAAGCACTATCCGTTCCTCAAGCTGACGACCAACGAGGAGTTCCCGCGGCTGGTCGTCGCGCGCAGAGTGCACAGCGACGGCGCGACCTACTACGGGCCGTTCTACCCGGCCACCGCGATGCGGGAGACACTCCGGCTGACGCGCCAGCTCTTTCCCCTCCGGACCTGCTCGATCAAGATCGACGGTCGGCTCGAGCGCCCGTGCGTGCAGTACTACATCCACCGCTGCAACGCTCCCTGCACGGGGTGGGAGACCGGCGAGGGGTACGCGAAGACCGTGCGGGACGTCCAGCGCTTCCTCGAGGGGAAGGACGACGACCTCGCCCGAACGCTCACCGCCGAGATGGAGGCGGCGGCGGGGGAGCTGAAGTTCGAACGGGCCGGGGTCCTGCGCGACCAGATCCAGTCGCTGAACAAGGTGCGCGAGCGCCAGAAGATCATCTCCATCGAACAGGTCGACCAGGACGTCCTCGGCGTCGTGCGCCAGGGCAACGACGCCTGCGTGGAGTTGTTCTTCGTCCGCCGCGGCCGGCTCGTGGGCCAGGAGGCGTTCTTCTTCGACCGCGTGGCCGGCGCCTCCGACGGCGAGATCCTCTCCGCGTTCGTGCGGCAGTTCTACGGCAAGCACGTGGTCCCGGCGCCCGAGATCCTGCTCTCCGAGGACGCCCCCGACGCCGAGCTGGTCACGGCGTGGTTGTCGGGGTTGGCCAAGCGGCGCGTCCAGCTCCACGTCCCCCAGCGCGGCGCGCGCCGGGAGTTCGTGGCCATGGCCGAGCAGAACGCCGCGCTGGCGCTCCAGAACCACCTCCTCTCGCGGGAGAACCGCCAGCAGCTCGTCCTCGAGGAACTGCAGCGAGCCCTCGGCCTCCCGGGCCTGCCCAACCGCATCGAGGGGTACGACGTCTCCTCGACCCAGGGTGACGAGCAGGTGGGATCGATGGTCGTCTGGGAGAACGGCGACATGAAGAAGGACGACTACAAGCGGTTCCGGATCCGGACCGTCGCCGGCGCCGACGACTTCGCCTCGCTCGAGGAGATGCTGCGGCGGCGCTTCCGGCGCGGCCTCGAGCAGGGCAGCCCGCTCCCGGACCTGGTGCTCATCGACGGGGGCCGGGGCCAGCTCAACGTCGGCCTCAAGGTCGTCGAGGCCCTCGGGCTCGACTACCTGCCCGTCATCGCCCTCGCCAAGCAGCGGGAAGAGGTGTACACGGCCGAGAGCCTGCAGCCGACGACGCTGGACCAGACATCCCCGGCGCTCCACACGCTCCAGAAGATCCGCGACGAGGCGCACCGGTTCGCGATCGCCTATCACCGGAAGCTCCGCACGCGGCGGACCATCCAGTCGGTGCTCGACGCGATTCCGGGTGTGGGCCCCACGATCCGCACGAGTCTCCTGAAGACGCTGGGGTCGGCCAGACGCGCGCGGGAGGCGACGGTGGCGGAGCTGGCCGCCGTGCCGAAGGTGACGCCGAAGCTGGCCCAGAGGATCTACGACCACTTCCACGGCGCTCCGGGCGCGGGCGCGAGTCAGGATGGCCATCCCGGCCCGCCCGTGGCCGGACGAACCGGGGAGGGGAGCGCGCCGGCGGCCGGTCGTGCGTGAGGAACCGCTCCGGGTGCGAGTCGGTTTATAGTGGCAGGGTCGACGTCAGGTCGCGGGGAGGAGGTGAGGGGAGAATGAAGAAGCTGGTGACGGGAGTGGCTCTGGGGGTGGCCATGATCGTGGGCGCGGGTCTGGCGTCCGCAAACACGTGCCCGCTACTCATCAAGCAGCTCGACGATCAGCTGCCGAAGGTGACGGACAAGGCCAAGCACGACCAGGCCAAGAAGCTCAGGGACGAGTGCGAGAAGCTCCACAAGGATGGCAAGCACGCGGATTCCGTCAAGAAGTGCGAGGAGGCGGCGAAGGTGGCCGGAATCACGTTCCAGAAGTAGCAGCCGCCGCAGGAGTCCCGCGTTTCGCCCGGTTCCCCGGGGCGGCCGCCCCGGGGAACCGGGCCTGACGGCCTGACCAGTAAAGCCGAGCGGCCCGCGGCCGCCCTGCCCGCGGCCGCCCTGGTGGTCCGGGCGAGTTGCCTCTGCCCGGTAAGTGTGGTAAAAATCTGACCTAATGTCGTCCGACCGCTACCCCTTCCGAGAGATCGAAGCCAGGTGGCAGGGGATCTGGGAATCGCGCAACCAGTTCCGCGCCACCGAGGACCCGACCCGGCCCAAGTTCTACTGCCTCGAGATGTTCCCGTACCCGTCAGGCCGGATCCACATGGGACACGTGCGCGTGTACGCGATCGGGGACGTCCTCGCGCGGTACAAGCGGATGCGCGGGTTCAACGTGCTGCATCCGATGGGCTGGGATGCGTTCGGCCTTCCGGCCGAAAACGCCGCCATCGAGCACGGCGTCCACCCCGCGATCTGGACCTCCGGGAACATCGACTACATGCGGGGCCAGCTCAGGAGGCTGGGCACCTCCTACGACTGGGATCGGGAGCTGGCCACGTGCGATCCGAGCTACTACAGGTGGGAACAGCTCATCTTCATCAAGATGCTCGATCAGGGGCTCGCCTATCGGCGGCGCTCGCGGGTGAACTGGTGCCCGTCCTGCCAGACGGTGCTCGCCAACGAGCAGGTGGAAGCCGGCCGTTGCTGGCGCTGTGACAGCGAGGTGGCGCAGAAGGAAATCGACGGCTGGTTCTTCCGGATCACGAAGTACGCGGATGAGCTCTTGGAGTGGTGCGAGCGGCTGCCCGGCTGGCCGGAACGGGTCATGACGATGCAGCGCAACTGGATCGGGCGGAGCGAGGGCGCCGAGCTCGACCTGGCCATCGCGGGCCGCCCGGCGCTCGCGGTCCGCGTGTTCACGACGCGTCCCGATACGTCCTTCGGCATGACCTACGCCGTGCTCGCCCCCGAGCACCCTCTCGTGGACCAGCTCGTGACGGACGACGCCGAGCGCACGGCGGTCGAGGCGTTTCGGGCCGCGGTGGCCCGCGAGACGGAGATCGAACGCCTCGCGACCGATCGTCCCAAGCGCGGCCTCCGGCTGTCCGCCCGAGCGGTCAATCCGTTCAACCAGGCCGAGCTTCCGCTCTTCATCGCCGACTACGTCCTCACCGGCTACGGGACCGGCGCCATCATGGCGGTGCCCGGGGAGGACCAGCGGGACTGGGACTTCGCGGTCCAGCACGGCCTGCCCATCATCGAGACCGTGCAGCGCCCCCCGGGGTTCGCCGGCCAGGCGTACACCGGGGATGGACTCAAGATCAACTCGGGGTTTCTCGACGGGTTGACAGTCGGCGCGGCGAAGCGGAAGGCGATCGACTGGCTCGTCGCCGAGGGCCTCGGCGAGGCGAAGGTGAACTACCGGCTCCGGGACTGGGGCATCAGCCGCCAGCGCTACTGGGGCGCCCCGATTCCCGTGCTCTATTGCGACGGGTGCGGGACGGTGCCGGAGAAGGAGGAGAACCTGCCCGTCGTGCTCCCGCGCGGCGGCCCCGCCCGGCGGGACACGGACACGATGGACACCTTCGTGGAGTCGTCGTGGTACTTCCTCCGGTACTGCTCGCCGCGGCACGAGCACGGGATGTTCGACCGCCAGGAGGCGGAGTACTGGATGCCGGTCGACCAGTACATCGGCGGCATCGAGCACGCGGTCCTGCACCTGCTCTACGCCCGGTTCTACACGAAGGTCCTGCGGGACCTCGGCCTGGTGAAGGTCGACGAGCCGTTCATCGGCCTCCTGAGCCAGGGGATGGTGATCAAGGACGGCGCCAAGATGTCCAAGTCCAAGGGCAACGTGGTCGATCCGGACGATCTCATCCGATCGCTCGGCGCCGACACGGCCCGCCTGTTCTCCCTGTTCGCCGCCCCGCCCGAGAAGGATCTGGACTGGAACGATCACGGTGTCGAGGGCGCGTCGCGCTTCCTGAACCGCGTGTGGCGGTTCGTCGTCGCGCACGCCGAAGAGGCGGAGACCGCGCCGCCGGTTCCGCCGGCCGCGCGATCCGACGCGGGACGAGCGTTCCGCCGGACGATCCACGAGACGATCGATCGGGTGACGACGGACATCGAGAGCGATTTCCACTTCAACACGGCGATCAGCGCGATCATGGAGCTCGTGAACGCGCTGCACGTGTTCGACGCCGGTACCACCGGCCCGGAGGGTGAGCGCGCCGCCCTGATCCGCGAGGCCGTGGAGACGCTCCTGAAGCTGCTCGGTCCGTTCTGCCCGCACATCGCCGAGGAGCTCTGGAGTCTTCTCGGGCACCCGGAGAGCGTCTTCGCCGAGCCGTGGCCCCAGGCGGAGCGGGCCGCCATGGCCCGGGACGAGGTCACGGTGGTCGTCCAGGTCGACGGCAAGGTCCGGAGTCGCGTCACCGTCGAAACGGGGGCACCGGACGACCGCGTGAGGAGCCTGGCACTCGCCGACGACCGGGTCCGGCCCTGGCTCGCCTCCCGGCAGGTGGCGCGCGTGGTCGTCGTGCCGGGGCGGCTCGTCAACATCGTGACCGGTGCGAGCTGAGCGCCGGCCGCTCCTGGCCGGCCTGCTCGGGGTGATCGCCGCCTCCGCGGTCGCCGCCGGCTGCGGCTACTCGCTCGGCGGGCGCCTTCCACCGCACATCAAGACGGTCGCCGTTCCGCTCTTCGCCAACCGCACGCAGGAGCCGGCCGTCGAGCACTTCATCACGCGCGCCGTCGTGGACGCGTTCACGACCAACGGTCAGCTCAAGGTGGTGGGCCCGGAGAGCGCGGACTCGATCCTCGAGGGCGAGATCGTCGGCTATCAGCTCCAGCCGGTCTCGTTCAACCAGGCGGCCAACGTTCGCGAGTACCGTCTCGTGGTCACGCTGAACCTCCGCTTCCGGGATGTCCGGAGCAACGAACCGCTGCTCGACGAGAAGGGCGTCCAGGAAAAGGCCGACTTCCAGACCGCGACCGAGGTGTCGGGCAGCATCGCGCGCGAGGAAGGGGCCCTGCGCCAGGCTGCCCGCGACATCGGCCGCGCCATCGTCTTCCTGGCCCTCGATCGCTTCTAGCGTGGACTACCCGGCGCTGCTCCGCGACATCGAGCGCCGGAGGATCCCGGCCGCCGTCCTCCTGCACGGACCCGAGCCGCTCCTGCAGGACGACGCCGTGAGCCTGATCTCGCGAGCCCTGTTCGCGGACCCGTCGAGCGCGGCGCTCGACCGCGAGGTGATCGACGCCCGCGAGACGAGCGCGGAGGCCGTGGCACGGTCGGCGCTGACGCTCCCGTTCCTGGCCGAGCGCCGCCTCGTCGTCGTCCGGCACGCCGAGGCGCTGTCCGCGCGCAACAGCGAGACGCTGGCGCAGTACCTCGCCGCGCCCAGCCCGTCGACCTGTCTGCTCCTGCTCGCCGCGGAATCGCTCCGGGCCAGCCGCGACCGCAAAA
>CAZWXA010000288.1:0-5435 GCA_964637755.1 uncultured bacterium
GCGTGCGGCGCGCGATCGGCGCCGCCGCGCGGTGGTACCCCGAATTGAACAGCGGCAAGCCGCAGCACGTCTGGTCGGCGGGAAAGTCCACCGTCACCCCGAGGCGGCGGAGGAGCCGCACGATGGCCACGCCCACCTCCGGATAGAACAGGTCCCCGAGGCAGGTCACCATGAGAGACGCGCGCACCGTCGGAGGCACTCCGTCAGTGGGCCGGCGGCGGGGAGACGACGACCAGCACCGTCAGCGGATCGGCTCCGTCGTTGACGAGGCCGTGCTCCACCCCGGCCGGTGCAACGATGGCCTCGCCCGCGGTCAGATGCTCGACCTCGTTGCCGACGGCGAACCGGCCGCACCCCTCGAGAACGAAGTAGACCTTGTCCTGACCGGAGTGCGAGTGAGGCGTCTGGCTCTGCCCCGGTGCCACGCAGTAGAGGTCGAGCTGCAGGCGAGGCGTCGTCGCCAGCGCGATCTTGGACAGCTTGTCGGCCTGGAACCTGGCCCGCTCCCTGACGCGGATCTTCACGCGAGCGCCGCCCGCGCGAGCAGCTCGACCGGGTGGAGCACCTCGACCTCGAGCCCGCGCTCCCGGCAGCCCTTCGCGATCTGCAGCAGGCAGCCCGGGTTGCCGGAGACGAGGAGCGTCGCGCCCGTCGACGCGATGTTCGAGATCTTCCGCTCGAGCAGCTGGTCCGCCATGTCGGGTTCGAGGAGATTGTAGACGCCGGCGCTGCCGCAGCAGCGGTCGCTCTCGGGCAACTCGACGAGCGCGAGCCCAGGGATCCGCCGGAGAAGCCTGCGTGGCTCCTCCCTGATCCCCTGACCGTGAACGAGGTGGCAGGCGTCGTGGTAGGTCGCGATGCCGTCGAGCGGCTTCAGGGGCAGCTCGGCGTCGGCGAGCAGCTCGCTGATGTCGCGCGTCGTCCGGGCGAGCGCGCCCGCGGCGCCGTCGTCCGGGAGCCAGTGTGCGTATTGCTTCATCGCGGAGCCGCACCCCGCGGCGTTCGTGACCACGTAGTCGAGACCGCCAGCGAACTGGGCGGCGAGCCGCCGGGCGAGCGCGCGGAACTCGTCGAGACGGCCCCCGTGAAGGTGAAGGGCTCCACAGCAGCCCTGCCCCGGGGGGGTGACCACGTCGTAGCCGGCGAGGGACAGGAGTGTCGCCGTCTGCTCGTTCACCTGTGGGTAGAGGAAGCGCTGGATGCAACCGGTCAGGAGCCCGACCCTGCCCCGGCGGCGACCGCGGGCCGGGGTCAGCGCGGGCAGCGTGGAGCGGCTCGGGAGCGCGGGGAGCAGGCGCTCCATGGCGCCGAGCCTCGGGAAGAGACGCAGGACGCCGCTCGCCCGCGCCAGGCCCTGCAGCCCCGAGCGCTGATAGAGGGAGAACAGCCGCAGCATCGGCCCCAGCCGGCCCGGATGCGGGAAGAGACCGAAGATGAACGACGCGAGCGCTCGCTGCCGGAACGGCCGGCCACGGCGCTCGATCTGGCTCCTGGTCGCCTCGAGCAGCCGACCGTACGGCACCCCGGAGGGGCACGCCGTCTCGCAGGCGAGGCAGCCGAGGCAGAGGTCGAGGTGTCGGGCGAACGTGGCGGTGAGGTCCAGGCGCCCCTCGGCGGCGGCACGCATCAAGTACAGCCGACCGCGCGGAGAGTCCATCTCCTGGCCGAGCACGCGGTAGGTGGGGCACTCTGGCAGGCAGATCCCGCAGTGGACACAGGTACGAAGACTGTCGAGGTCCGGGAGGTCCGGAGCGGCGAAGGCGCCGAGCCCGCCCCCGCCGCCTGCCCCGCTCACAGCCGTCCCACGAACCGCCCCGGGTTGAGCACGCCTGTCGGGTCGAATTCGGTCTTGAGCCGCGTCATCACGGCGAGCGCCTCGGGCGCGAGGGGGCCCCACACGTCGAGGCGTTCCTTGAGCGGCCGCGGGCAGCGCTCGACCACGGCGCTTCCCCCTTCCGCGTGGAGTCGCTGGCGCAGGGGTGCCAGCACACCGGAGTCCCAGACGTCGGCCGGGCACTCGCCGTCGATCACGGCGCCGAGCGCGCCCGCGGCGGCGCACCCTCCCACGCGCGCGCGCAGGCCGTGCTCGCTCGCGAGCCGCTCGACCAGGGCGATGACGCCGGTCACGCTGGCCGCGAGGCAGGCGATGCGGAGCCTGACGCTCCATGCGCTCGTCCGCGCGAGGGCGGCCCCGTGGATGTCCCAGAAGTCGCTGCCCACGGAGCGAGCGGTGCCACGGGCGTCCGCGCAGAGCGCGAGGAGGGCCGCGCCTTGCGTCCCGACCGCTTCCTCGACACTGGCGATCGAAACCGCCACCGCTCCCGGCGCACCGGGTTGCCCCGCGGCCCGGAGCGCGCCCTCGTTCAGGATCTCGACGCGCCCCGGCTGGAGGGTGGAATCGAGGAGGGCAGCCAGGAACCGCCGGACAAGGTCGAGCGAGGGGAAGCTGCAGAGCCAGGAGCGCTCGAACTCGGGAGTCGGGTGCAGGCGGAGCGTCGTCTCGACGATCACGCCGAGGGTCCCCAGCGAGCCGACCAGCAGCTTGGGCACATCGTACCCGGTCACGGACTTGACCACCTTCGAGCCGCCCGACGTCACGGTCCCGTCCGCCTGGACGAAGCGGACCCCCAGGAGCAGGTCGCGGCCGGTCCCGTAGCGCGCACGCAGCGGGCCGCTCGCGTTGGTCGCGAGCGCTCCGCCGATGGTGCGCGAGCGCCAGCCCGGCGGATCGAGGGGCAGGAACTGGTGGTGCTTGGCGAGGATCTGGTCCAGCCCGTCGAGCGTCATGCCGGCCTCGACGGTGACCGTGACATCCGCGGGCTCGTACTCGAGCACGCGGTCGAGACGGGCGAGATCGAGGACGAGATCCGCCCGTGCCGGAGGGTTGCCGAGGTCGAGCGCCGACCCACTTCCCCGCGGCAGGACCGCCAGCCCCTCGGCGTGGGCGAGAGCCAGGAGCCGGCTCACCTCTTCGACGCCGGCCGGTCGCGCCACGACGCTCGGCATGACCCCGTCGACGGGATCGCCGTCCTCCAGGTGTTCGGCGCCGACGACCGTCCGGAGCCGCTCGCGCAGGGCGGCGGCCACGGCGCCTAGACCCACGCCCCGGCGGGAATCCGCGCCGGTGTCCCGGCCTGGAGCGCCTCGCCGCAGGCGGGATGCGAGGGCAGGAGCTTGCCGGGATTCATGATGGCATCGGGGTCGTACACCCGGCGCAGCCTGGCCATGAAGTCGAGGTCGGCCGGCGCGTACTGCTTCGGCAGGTTCTTCGCCTTGTCCATGCCGATGCCGTGCTCGCCGGTGACGCTCCCGCCGAGGGCGATGCACGCGTTCAGCAGGTCCTCGTTGGCGCGCTTGGCCCGCTCGAGCTCGCCCGGCCGCCGCTCGTCGTAACAGATCAGCGGGTGGAGGTTCCCGTCGCCCGCGTGGAACACGTTGCCGATGAGGAGCTCGTAGCGGGCGGCGATGGCCAGCATCTCCCGCATGATGACGGGAAGCTTCGACCTCGGCACGACGGCGTCCTGGAGGAGCCAGTTCGGCGTGAGGCGCCCGAGCACGCCCGCGGCCTCCTTGCGCCCCTTCCACAGCAGCGCCCGCTCGGCGTCGTCCTTCGCCACGCGGACACCGAGGGCCCGGTGCGTGCGACAGATCTCCGCGATCCGCCCCGCCTGGACCTCGACCTCGGCGTGGGGCCCGTCGAGCTCGATCAGGAGCACCGCCGCGGCGTCCTCCGGGTACCCGGCGCCGACGCCGGCATTGATCGCCCGGATGACGGCCTCGTCCACCATCTCGAGGGCCGCCGGCACGATCCCCGCCGCGATGATCGCCGAGACGGCCTCGGAGGCGTCCTCGATGGCGGCGAACGCCGCGAGCGCCGTCTTGACCGCCTCGGGCGTGCGGAGCAGCCGGACGGTGACCGCGGTCACGAGTCCGAGCGTTCCCTCACTTCCGACGGCCACACCGGTCAGGTCGTAGCCGGGCCGGTCGTGCGCCTTGCCGCCGAGTTGCAGCAGTTCCCCCGCCCCCGTCACGAACTCGAGCCCGAGGACGTGATTCACCGTGATGCCGTACTTGAGGCAGTGCGGCCCGCCCGCGTTCGTCGACGCGTTGCCGCCGATCGAGGACACCATCTGGCTCGACGGATCGGGAGCGAAGAAGTACCCGCGACCCCGCACGGCGTTGGTGAGCCAGAGGTTGATGAGGCCGGGCTGGACCGTCGCGCAGCGGTTCGGCAGGTCGATCTCGAGGATCTCGTTCATCCGGGTCATCGCCACCATGACCCCGCCGTGAGGCGCCGTCGCGCCGCCGATCAAGCCCGTGCCCGACCCGCGGGGAATCACCGGCACGCGCTCGCGCCGGCACAGCCGCACGAGCTCGACGACCTGGGCCGTGGTGCGCGGCAGGGCCACGGCCTCGGGCGTGCCCTTGTAGAACGTGTGCATGTCGCACTCGTAGGTCACGCGCCCCTCGAGGGTGAGGACGAGTCCCTCCGGCCCGAAGATGCGCCGGAGCTCCGCCAGGACGACCCGGCTCAGCGGCATGGCGCGCCGGCCATTGGGAAAAGGCTCAGGTCTTTGTGGCACCCCGCCAATCTAGTCGATCTTCCAGGTGTCGCCCGACGTCAGGAGCTTCGCGATGTCGCCCGCGCCCCGCTCGGACAGGGCCCGCGCCTCCTGCTCCATGACCACCTCCTCGTACACCGGCGCCGCGACCGCCGCCAGCACGCCGACGGGGACGGGATAGTCGGGGGCGAAGAGGTCGGCGATCAGCCTGGCGGCGTTGATGCTGGTCTCGTCGTGGATCCAGAACCGGTCCGGCGGCGTGTCCCTGGCGCTCACGATCGTCGGTCTGACCCCGTCCATGACGAGTGCCCGGCGGTCGTCCACCGGTCCGAACACGAGCGGTTTGCCGTGCTCGAGCCTGAGCTCGTACTGCACGCGCTGCTCCTTGTCGTACAGCACGTTCCAGGCGAGGTCGTTGTAGACGTTGCAGTTCTGCAGGATCTCGACGAAGGCCGCCCCCCGGTGGGCGGCGGCGCGCTTGAGCGTCTCCTCCATGTGGGCGATGTGGCGGTCGACCGTGCGCGCGACGAACGTGGCGCCGCACCCGAGCGCGAACGCCAGCGGGTTGACCGGGCGATCGGGCGAGCCCATCGGCGTCGACTTCGTCACCTTCCCCTGCTCGCTCGTGGGTGAGTACTGCCCCTTGGTCAGGCCGTAGATCCGGTTGTTGAAGAGGAGAATCGTCACGTTCACGTTGCGGCGCAGGACGTGGAGCATGTGGTTGCCGCCGATCGAGAGGCCGTCTCCGTCGCCGGTGACGACGAAGATCTTGAGATCCGGCCGCGCCACGCGGAGCCCCGTCGCGATCGCCGGCGCGCGGCCGTGAATCGTGTGGAATCCGTAGCTGTTCATGTAGTACGGGAACCGGCTCGA
>CAZWXA010000289.1:0-5414 GCA_964637755.1 uncultured bacterium
GCCTGCGCGGACAGCTCCTCGATCAGGTCCCCTTGCTCGAGGTTGAGCCCGACGGCGCGGAAGAACCCGAAGCTCTCCGGGCCGAGCGGGGCGCCGCCCGTGTAGGCGTGGCGGATGCGCGAGAGGCCGAACTTGTCAAGCATGGTCCGGAAGGCCAGGAGATGGGCGACCACGCGGAGCATGCGCCCGCCCCAGCCCACGGCCCGGCCGCCCTCCCGCGCGGCCGCGCGCTCGCCGATCGCCAGGGCGGTCCGCGCGGCCAGACGCTTGAGCAGGCCGGCGCCGGCAATCTTCAACTGGTGCTCCGAGTACATCGCCTCCCAGAAGCGTGGCGGCGCGATCATCACGTGGGGCCCGATCTCCCGCAGGTCCTCGCGCATCGTCTCGGGCTCTTCCGGGAAGCTCACGGTGGCCCCCACGTGCAAGGCAATGGCCACGCTGATGAGCTGCTCGCCCACCCAGGCGAACGGCAGGAAGGAGACGATCTCGTCGCCCTCGCGGACAGGATCGACCTGCGTGACCCCCGCCGCCATGGCGAGGAGGTTCCGGTGGCTGATCATCTCGGCCTTCGCGTCGCCGGTGGTGCCCGAGGTGTACGCGAGCAGGGCCACGTCGCCCGGCGCCCCCTGCTCCAGCAAGGTCTCGTAGCGGTGCGGCTCGCGCCCGTCCACCTCGCGGCCGAGCTCGGCCACCGCCTCCAGGCTGACGAGCATCGGGTCCCGATACTCCTCCAGGCCCCGCAGGTCGTCCACGATGATCCGCTCGAGCCGCGGGACGGCGCCCCGCACGCCCAGGACCTTGTCGGCCTGCTCCTGGTCCTCGACCAGGACGAAGCGCGCCTCGCTGTCCTCGAGGACACGCCGCACGTGCTCGGGCAGGCTGTCGACGAAGATCCCCAGGGGGATCGCCCCGATCGACTGCGCCGCCAGCTCGACGTAGAGCCAGGCCGGGCGGTTGCCGGAGATCACCGCCACCGTGTCGCCGCGCTCGAGCCCGAGCCGCACCAGGCCCAGGCACACCTGGCGGACGCGCGCGGCGTATTCCTCCCACGTCACCTCCTGCCAGATGCCGTACTTCTTCTCCCGCAGCGCGACCTTGCGGCGGCCGAGCCGCTGCGCCTGGGCGGCGACCAGTCTCGGGAAGGTGCCGTGGTCGACGCCCGGCCCGCCGGGGCTCATGCCACCTGAAAGTCCTCGCCCAGGTAGGCCTTGATGACGACGGGATCCTGCTGGACCCGGGTCGGAGGGCCCTCGGCGATCTTCTGGCCGAAGTCGAGCACGGCGACCCGATCGGAGATGTCCATCACGACGCTCATGTCGTGCTCGATCATCACCACCGTGAGGCGCTTCACCCGCTTGACGTAGAGGATGAAGCGCACCATGTCCTCGGTCTCCTCGGCGTTCATGCCCGCGGTGGGCTCGTCGAGCAGCAAGAGCCGCGGGTCCAGCGCCAGCGCCCGGGCCAGCTCGACGCGCTTCTGCAGGCCATAGGGCAGGGTGCCGACGATCTTGTGGCGGATGTCCTGCAGCTCCAGCAGGTCGATGATCTCGCGCTCGATCGTGGCGCGATGGACCCGCTCCTCGCGCGCGGCGCGGCCGTAGTAGAGCCCGCAGGCCAGGACCCCCGCGCGCAGGTGCACGTGGCGCCCGATCTTGACGTTGTCCAGGACACTCATGCCCTTGAAGAGGGCGATGTTCTGGAAGGTACGCGCGATGCGGAGCTGCGCCCGCTGGTGCGGCCTGAGGGGCGTGATGTCCTGGCCGTCGAAGACGATGCGCCCGCGGGTCGGCGCGTAGATGCCGCTGATGCAGTTGAAGAGGCTGGTCTTGCCCGCGCCGTTGGGGCCGATGATCGCGAAGAAGTCGCCGGCGTCGACGTCGAGGCTCACCCCGGCCAGGGCGACGACGCCGCCGAAGGCCAGGTGCAACCCGTCCAGAGCGAGGAGCGCCATCTTAGGTGGCAGGCGTCGCCCGGCCGCGGCGCCGGGCGGACCCGCAGACGCGCCCGCCGGTCTTCGCGACCAATGATGGCGTCGAAAGGTTGTCCAGGGACGTTCCTCCCCGAGGGACCGGACCGCCGGCTCGGCGAGTAGGCGGGACGCTACGCGCAATGGGGATGGTTGTCAATAGCTCGCCGGATCGACACGTGATCTGTCCGCATGGGCCGGGGCCGCCCCCGTGTGACCGTCCCGTCACGGGCCCGCAGACCTACCGCGAGTCGCTTGAACGCCGCGTCCAGCACCGTCACGCCCAAGCCGGTGCGGCGTCTCCGAATTTCCGGATTCCGCGCGCTTCGCGCTAGGGTAACTATCCGAGGGCTGGCCAGAGATGAGGACCATGCGGAACGGGCGCGTCGAGAACGTCTTCTCCCCCGCCGATCACGCGGCGACCGAGGCCGCCGTCCGCGAAGTCGAGGCCCGGAGTCCGGGCGAGGTGGTCCCGTACGCCGTCGACCGCTCGGACGGGTACGCCGAGGGTGCCTGGACAGCCGCAACGGTCGGTGCTCTCCTCGGCGGGCTCGCCGCCCCGGTCCTGCACGCCGTTCTCGGCGGCTGGGCCGAGCCGCCTGTCGTGTGGGCTGCCGGGCTGCCAGCCGTCGGCGCCGCGTTCGGCCACGTCCTCGCGGTGGCCTGGCCCGGCCTCAGGCTGCACCTCGTCTCCACGCACACCGTCGAGCACCGCGTGCACCAGCGCGCGCTCGCCGCCTTCCTCGAGCAGGAGGTCTTCAGGACGCGGGCGCGGACGGGCATCCTCGTCTTTCTCTCGCTCCTCGAGCGGCGGGTCGTGGTGCTGGCCGACGCCGGGATCACCGCCCGAGTTGGCCAGGACGACTGGGACGCCGTCGTCGCGGGCATCGCCGGCGGGATGCGGAGAGGCGAGCCGGGACCGGCGCTGGCGGCAGCGATCCGGCGCTGCGGTGACCTCCTCGCCGCGCACGGGTTCGCCCTGCCTCCCGGCGACCGCGACGAGCTGTCCGACGAGCTCCGGGAACGGCCAGAGTGACGATCGCCGGCGGATGGCGGCGGCGCACCCCGGCCCTCACACTCGGGATCGCCCTCCCCGCCCTGGCGCTGGGGATCGCCGTCCTGGCCATCGTTGCCCCGGCAGCCGCTCTCGACGTCCCCTCCCTGGGAGCCCGCGTCAACGACCTCGCTCGCGTCTTGTCTCCGGCCGCCCGCGACCGCCTGGAGAGCACGCTTCGCGATCTCGAACGCCAGTCTGGCGCCCAGGTCGCCGTCCTGACGATCCCGAGCCTCGCGGGCGAGTCCCTCGAGGACTACTCCGTCAGGGTGGCGCAGACCTGGAAGCTCGGGCGCAAGGGCGCCGACGACGGCGTGCTCTTCCTGGTCGCCACCCAGGACCGGAAGATGCGGATCGAGGTGGGCTACGGCCTCGAGGCTCGCCTAACCGATCTCATCACGCGCCGGATCCTGGACGAGCAGGTCCGGCCGCGGTTCCGCCAGAACGACTTCGACGGCGGCATCGAGGCGGGCGTCGGCGCCATCGCCGCCGTGATCGCAGGGCAGCCCCTGCCCGCCTCACGGCCTTCGTCCTCGTTCAGACACGTCGGCTCGATCGGCGGGCTCCTGTTCGGCATCGCCATCTTCACCGTCGTGATCGGGGCCTTCTCGCTCCTCGCCCTCTTCATGCCGGGCTTCTTCGGCTGGTTCCTGTACGTCTTCCTGATGTTCTTCTACGCCGCGTTCCCGACGCAGTTCTTCCCGCCGTACGGCGGGGTCGTCGCGTGCGGAGCCTGGATCATAGCCTTCCCCATCCTCCGGTCCTGGCTCCGGCCGTGGAGCAAGGACTTCGACAAGCGCCACCCGACCCTCGCCGGGGTCGCGGCGAGCGGCGGTCACGGCTCCGGAGGGCGCTGGAGTGGAGGCGGGGGTGGAGGCGGCGGATTTTCGGGTGGTGGGGGCAGCTTCGGCGGCGGCGGCTCCTCGAGCAGCTGGTAACGGCGCGCCTCGAGATCGGGGTATCCGGCGAGAATCTCCTCGAAGGGAGCGCCGCGGGCGCCGCAAGGAGGCCTCCAAGGGCCTTTCGAGCTGCCCCGGGCTGCGGCGAGCATAACATGGTCGCGCCGACGTCTTCGACGAGATGCTGGGGGGCGAAGGTCCGTGCTACGCTGTGCCGGCGAGCAGCGGATCGGCGCGCAGCGCCTCCGCGTTCGCGCGACGCATGCCGCAACAGCCCGGCGCACAGGAGTCCCGATCCATGGCAGTGAAAGCGATCCCGGACGGCTACCACAGCGTCACGCCCTACCTCGTCGTCCAGGGTGTGCCGAAACTGCTCGACTTCCTGCGGCACGCGTTCGAGGCGAAAGAGGTACACCGCACGACGGGCCCCGACGGCGCGACCCGGCACGCCGAGGTCAGGATCGGCGACTCGGTCGTCATGGTGGAGCAGGGCTGAGGCGGGCGGCGTGGCCGGATCCCCCGCGCCCCTTCGCGAGGCGGAGATGACAGCCCGATGACGGGCGGTGGCTTCGCCCGGCCCGGTGACCTGGTCGAGACGGGCTGGCTGGCGGAGCATCTCGACGATCCCGGACTCGTGGTCCTCGAGTGCACGGTGCATCTCCACCCGGCGGACCTGCCGGGAGGCTACCGCGTCGAGTCCGGACGCGCGACCTGGGCGAAGGGCCACATCCCGGGTGCCGGCTTCGCCGACCTCCACGAGGAGCTCTCGGACCGCGCCTCGCCCCTGCGCTTCATGATGCCGCCCGCCGCCCAGTTCGCGGAGGTGATGGGCCGCCACGGCGTGGGAGACGGCGTCCGTGTCGTGCTCTATGACCGCTTCGTCAACATGTGGGCCGCGCGCGTCTGGTGGATGCTCCGCGCCTTCGGCCTCGACGAGGCAGCCGTCCTCGACGGCGGCTGGAAGAAGTGGACGCTGGAGGGCCGCCCGGTCGCCAGCGACGATCGTGCCCGCCCGCCGCGCCACTTCCGGCCGCGACCGCGCCCCGGGCTCATCGCCGACAGGGCCGGTGTGCTCGGCGCCCTCCGCGAGGACGGCGCCTGCGTGCTCAACGCGCTCACCGACGAGCAGCACCGCGGCACCGGCGGCGTCAGCTACGGACGCTCGGGCCGCATCGCGGGCAGCGTCAACGTCCCCGCCCGCGATCTGGTCGATCCGACGACCCACGCCTACCTGCCGGCCGAAGTGCTGCGCGCGAAGTTCGCGGCGGTGGGTGCGCTGGATGCCCGGAAGGTGATCACCTACTGCGGCGGCGGCATTGCGGCCTCAAGCGACGCCTTCGTGCTCGCCCTCCTCGGCCGTGACGACGTCGCCGTCTACGACGCCTCACTCTCGGAGTGGGCCGCCGATCCGGCGCTCCCGATGGAGACCGGCTAGCCCGCACCATTCATGAACGGATCACCCGAGAGGCGGACGGGTCCTGGCGCGGCGGGCAGC
>CAZWXA010000290.1:0-5401 GCA_964637755.1 uncultured bacterium
GGATGCCCTCGTCGATCGAGATGGAAGCGGGCGCGTACTCCAGCCGATCGCTGAGGGTCACGGCGGAGGCGAGATCCACGCCGAGCGTGGTCTTGAGACTGACGATGGCCAGCTCGGCCCGGCTGCGGGCCATGGCGTCCATCCGGGCGGCATTCGCGCGCTCCGCCTCGTCCCGGAGAACGCAGTAGCGCGGCACCGGCCGGCATCGAGTAGCCCTGGGCTAGCCCAGATGGTCAGGGGAAAGCCATACATCTCCGTGAGCAGCGCAACCAAAAAGGCCGTGAACGCGCCGAATGAGCGCCAGTCGCGAGCCGTCCGTGGCCGCGTGAAGCTGAAGGCGAAGATCGCGAACACCGCGACGTTGATCACGACCAGTGACCAGAGGCCGTAGGCAGGGGCTCCAGAGCTCATCCGGCACCTCCCTGCCCCTTCTCGCTGCCGTCCCTCCGGTGGCTCTCATGATCTCCGTGCCCCTGTCCGTGCCTATGGCCGCCGTGGAACCAGTGCAGGAGAGGACACGCCAGGGAAGGAGCAGGTGGGGGAGGACGCCCAGCACGTGGGCTCGGTGCTCCGTGTAGAGGAAGAAGCCCATGATGACGAGAAAGCTGATCAGAACGAGCCCCGAGCGAGACCGGAACCACGAGCGACCCGCTGGAGATTCCCCGGCCATAGCCCTGTCTCCTACTCGACGACGATCTTGCCCCGGAACATTCCCATCTGACAGGCGAACTCGTACTCTCCTCGCTCCTTCGGAAGAAACTCGACGGCCACCGTCTGCCCCTCCGGGAGCTGAGCCGACTTCCCGAACGCCGGCAGCAGCACCATCTCGGAGCAGGAGGCCGACTCCTGACGCACGAAGTTCAGCCTGACAGGCTTGCCGACTTCCACGACGATGACGTCCGGCGTGTAGCCGCCCTTGACCAGCACCATCTGCTCCTGGAAGCCCCCGCTCGTCGCCGCGGCATGCACGCCCTTGGCCTTGACGAGCCAGAAGAACCACACGATGAAAGCGATGAGGGCGAGCCCTCCTCCATCGACGAGCACGCGGTCCCAGGTCATGGCGTCTTTCTCCTCACGCCGCGCGCGGTCTCCACAGCTTGAGCCGGTTGGCGTTGCCGATGACGGTCACCGAGCTGAACGACATGGCGATGGCGGCGAGCAGCGGGGACAGGAGGATGCCCAGGAAGGGGTAGAGCACGCCAAGGGCGATCGGCAGGCCCATGACGTTGTAGACGAAGGCCCCGGCCAGATTCTGATAGACGTTTCGCATCGTGGCCCGGCTGATCTGGATGGCCAGCACGACGCCGCGGAGGCTGCCCTTGATCAGCGTGATGTCCGACGCGGCGATCGCGACGTCGGTCCCGGTCCCGATGGCGAAGCCGACGTCGGCCTGGGCGAGCGCCGGAGCGTCGTTGATCCCGTCGCCGACCATGGCGACCGTCTTCCCCTCGAGCTGGAGCTTCTGGACATTGAAGGCCTTGTCCTCGGGCAGCACCTCGGCCAGGACGCGCTCGATCCCGACCTGGCGGGCGATGGCCTTGGCCGTTCGCTCGTTGTCGCCGGTGATCATGACCACTTCGAGCCCCATGACCCGGAGCTGCCGGACGGCCTCCCGCGAGTCTTCCTTGACGGTGTCGGCGACCGCCACGATGCCGGCGGCCTTGCCGTCGACGGCCACGTACATCGGCGTCTTCCCGTCGTCGGCGAGCGCCACGGCCCTCGCCTCCAGCCCGTCCAGGGCCACCTGTCGGTCCCGCATCAGCTTCAGGTTGCCGAGCAGGAGCATGTGCCCATCGACGCGCGCCTCGACGCCGTGCCCGGGGATGGCGGCGAACTGCTCCACGTCGGGCAGGCTCAGGGCCCGGGCCGTCGCGCCCTCGACGATCGCCATGGCGAGCGGGTGCTCGGACGACTTCTCGACCGCCCCGGTGAGCCGTAGGAGCTCGTCCTCGCGGAACCCGCCGGTCACGGCGACGTCTGTGAGGCGCGGCGTGCCGTGCGTGATTGTCCCGGTCTTGTCCAGCACCACCGTCTGGAGCTTCTGAGCCGTCTGGAGCGCCTGGCCGTCCCGGATGAGGACTCCGTTCAGCGCGCCAAGCCCGACGCCCGTGGTCAACGACATGGGCGTGGCCATGCCGAGCGCGCATGGGCAGGCGATGATGAGCGTGGTCACGGCCACGATCAGCGCGTAGACGAGCCGTGGCTCGGGCCCGAACGTGTACCAGATCATGAACCCCAGGAGCGCCAGGATCGCAACGGCAGGGGTGAAGTATCCGGACACGACATCGACGAGCCGCTGCACGGGCACCTTCGACCCCTGGGCGTCCTGGACCATCCGGATGATGCTGGCGAGGGCAGTGTCCTTGCCGACCTTCGTTGCCCGGAACTTGAACGCCCCGGTCTTGTTGATCGTGGCCCCGATCACCTCGTCCCCCGCCTTCTTCTCGACGGGGAGCGACTCCCCGGTGACCATGGACTCGTCCACCGCCGAGGAGCCCTCGACGACCTCGCCGTCCACGGGGATCTTCTCGCCGGGACGGACGACCACGATGTCCCCGGCCAGCACCTCCTCGACCGGGATGTCCACCTCCTGCCCTTGCCGCACGACTCGGGCCGTCCGGGGCTGAAGCCCGATCAGCTTCTTGATCGCTTCCGAGGTCCGGCCCTTGGCCTTGAGTTCCATCGCCAGGCCCAGGTCCACGAGGGCGATGACGACCACGGTCACGTCGTAGTAGACGTCGAGGAAGTCCGACGAGGGGAAGATCCGCGGGAACAGGAGCACGATGGTCGAGTAGACCCACGCCACGCCGGTGCCGAGAGCGATCAGGGTGTGCATGTTCGCCGAGCGGTGCTTCAGGGCTTGCCAGGCGCCGGTGAAGAAGTGCCGGCCGCTGTAGAGCATCACCGCCAGGGCCGCGGCTCCCATGCCGGCCCACATGAACCAGAGGCGATGGCTGTCCCGCGGGAACCAGTCCCGGAGGATCGGGAGGAGCCATGGGTAGCTCATCACCATGGTGAACGTGCCGACGCCGGCCCCGAACCACCACTGCCCCGCATGAGCGTGCGGTACTCCGCCTCGCGGGCCGCGGCCTCGCGGTCCGTGGCCCCGGGGCTCACCGGGGTGGACATGACCTGCGCCTCCTCGAGACGCCCGGGGGCCGCCCCTCGAGAGCCAGAGGGGCCATCGGGGGGCTGCCATGAACCGACATCGCCCGGCGCCGCATCGTTCACTTCTTGCTCTTCATATGCTCCTTCATCATGCTCATGTGCTCGCCCATCATCTTCATCTCGTCGGCGGTCATTTGACCGCTCTTCATCCGGTCGGCCATCATCTGCATGTGCTCCCCCATCATCTTCATCTGGTCGGGGGTCATCTTCCCGCCCTTCATCTGGTCGTGCATCGTCTTCATCTGGTCACTCATCATCTTCATCTGGTCGGGCGACATCGTCCCGGTCTGGGCATAGCCGGCCGTGGCGATGGCTCCGATGAGCATGATGGCGACGGTAATCCTGAATAGCTGTGTCATCTCTGTGTCTCCACTTGCGGGTATGGGTCCGGGTAGAGCATCTGCCTCATCCTGTGACCTCTCGCGCCACCCCCTTTCACGTTGGTCCCTGAACTGCTCGCTTGGTCCAGCCGTAGTTCTGCAGGAAATCTTTCATCGCGGTGCCCCTGGCCGGCTCCTGTCGCCCCGTCCCGCGCCCCGCCGCTCGCGCCGCACCGGCTACCTCACCGTGACCGTCATCCGATAGACGTCGCCGCTCGTGTGCCCCCCCGTGATCGTGTAGACGCCGCGATAGAGGCCCGGGCGCTCGAACACGGCCCGAAAGCCCTCCTTCGTCCGGTCCACCCGCACGCCGCTCCCGGGCGAGAACCACACGCGCTCGAAATGCGGGTCGGCCCACACGACCTCCGTCCCCGCCTCGACCTCGATCTGGCGGCCCCGCTGCTTCAGTTCCTCGACGCTCACGGTGACGCGGGGCGCCGCCGCGCCGAGCGCCGCGCCCAGCACGAGCGTCATCCCGACCGCCCCGATGAGTGTCGCGACTCTCGCTCTCATCCCTGCCTCCTCTGGATGGTGGGTGTCCGGGTCAGCGGACCCGGCCCGTCGCCCTGAGCCACATGGCGAGGGCGCTCCGGTACTCGGCCAGCGCGTTCACCGCGTTGAAGCCGGCGCGCGTCACGGCAACCTGGGCGTCCAGGATCTCGAGCTGGATGCCGCGGCCGCTTGCGAACCGCTCCTGCACGACGCGATACTCCTCCTCGGCCTGCTCGAGGCCCTTCCGGCTCGCCTCCACACCTGTCTCGGCCGCCGTCAGCATGAGCGCCGCGTTGTTGACCTCCTTGGCGATCTGCTGGCGGGCGAGCCCCTCCGCCTGGAGGGCGCCGTCGCGTCGGGCCTTGGCGGTCTTGACGGCGTTCTCCCGCATGAAGCCGTCGAAGATCGGCAGCGTGATGACGATGCCGGCCGAGTAGCCCTCGGCGCTCTCGGCGCGCATCCGCATGTCGTCGGCCTGCGACTCCCACGCCCGGTTCTTCATCCAGGCCCAGTCGTACATGTAGCTGAGCGACACCTGCGGGAAGTAGTTGCCGAAGGCCGCCCGGACGTCGGCCTCGGCGGCGTCCCGCTGCTTGCGAGCCGCCCTGAGCTCCGGGTGGCGAACCTCCGCCTCGCGGAGCCCCTCGTCGATCGAGACCGAGGCAGGCGCGAACTCGAGGCGGTCGGCGAGCGTGATCGGCGAGGACAGGTCGATGCCGAGGGTCGTCTTGAGCGCCACCACGGCCTGCTCGGCGCGGCTTCGGGCCATCGCGTCCATCTGCACCGCGTTGGCGCGCTCCGCCTCGTCCCGGAGCAGGTAATAGCGCGGAATGCGCCCGGCCTGGAACGTCTCCCGGCTCAGGCGGAGGCGCTCCTCGACGGTCCGGAGCAGGTCGCCGGTGACACGGACGTTCTCGGCCTCGCGCAGCGCGGCGATGTAGTCGAGCCGCGCCTGCATGGCCACGTCGACCTCCGTCCCCCGCAGCATCTGCTGGGCGGCCTCCGCCCGCGCGGAGGCGGCCTTGTACCCGTAGTAATCGCGCCCACCCGAGAAGAGCGAGTACATGACGGTGATGTTCGCGTCGCGGTTCTGATCGGCGTTGAAGACCTGGTAGTTGCGGGCCATCGTCGTGCCGGCCGAGGTGTAGACGTTCGGCGACATCCGCTGGTCGTTCAGGTAGCCGCTGGCCGAGAGCTGGGGCCAGAACGGCGCCAGGGCCTCACGGCGCATCGAGTCCATCGCGCGAGCGTCGGCGCCGGCGGCCTTGATCTTCAGGTTCCGCTGCAAGGCCATCTCCACCGCCTGCTCCATCGTCAGCGGTCCTTCGGCCCGCGGCAGCGTCTGCGCCTCCGCGGAGGCC
>CAZWXA010000291.1:0-5392 GCA_964637755.1 uncultured bacterium
CCATCCACTCCGACGCGTTCCCCTTGAAGCTCCCGTAGGAGTAGTTGTTCACGAACCGCGTGGGTGTGATCGTGGCGCGCGACGAGCAGCCGCGCAGCGTGGCCGTTTCCCGCTCGGTGAGCGGCCGGTCGATGGCCTGGAATTCGTAGTACTGGTACTCGCTCATCGTTCGTCATCTCCCATGACGCGCCCATCGGCGGTAGGCATCGATCCACTCCGAGCCCTTGGGCGGTGGCTCCGGAAGGGGCAGGTCGGCGATCGGTATCCGCTGGCGCGACTTGTCCCGTGCGCAGACTGCAACGATCTGCTCGTCCTCGGTCATGTCGATCCGCTCGACGGTGACCTCGACGCCGAGCACCTCGGTCTTGAAGGGCACGGCGAGGTGTTCCTCGAGCATCGTGTAGAAGCCCGTCGTCTGCTCGGACTCGTCATAGGCGTCGACCGTCGCCTCCGCGATGAGCTCGTCGAGCTTGGCGGCTGAGATCTCCTTCCGCTGCGAGCCCTCCTTGCTCGGTACTGGTCTGGTCTTGTGCATAGTGGTTTCGTTCCCTCACTCACCAGCGCCTTCGCCACTTGTCTCGGTAACTCGGGGGAGCTGGGATCGGCTCGTCCGGCTCAATCGCCCGCTCGGCGACGAACGTGCTCGAGTCTCCATCCTTGATCCTGATGACCCCCCTGAGCCGGCCATCCTTGCCCAGCGTCACCCGGCCAGAGCCCGACACCGGGTCGAACTCCCAGGCCCCCTCCCACGTGAACGACACGCCAGACTTGGTGGGCTTGCAGTTCACGTAGGCGAGGAGCGCGTGCATCCGTAGCCGGTCGGCGTCCCCCGTCAGCGAGATCAGGGCGGGACCCAGGATATCGAGCCCATCGTTCACCCACTGCGATGTCTCGATGATCCGCCACCAGCCTCGGTATTCGGATGGGATCGGCTCGTACATTCATTGCTCCGCATGAGTGAGGGCGGCAGTCCGAGGGCTCCCCCTCTCAACGGCCGCCGCGAGCCCGCGCGCCCTCCTCGACGGTGCGCACGATGAGCGCGGTCAGCGTTAGGTCTTTGTTGCCCCGCCAGTGCTCGACTGCTCGGACGATGCGTAGCTGCAACCCGGTTGCCAGATCCCGAAAGTCGGCGGTTTCCTCCTCGGGGGCCAAGGGGAAGTCCTCGACCAAGGGGACATCCTCCTTGCTCTCGAGCCTCCGCTCCAGGCTCTCCTCGGCGACGCGCTCCGCGTCCTGCACTGTTCGCACGCCCTTGAACTCCCGCATGAAGGCCGCCTCCGCCCCGCGGGGGTCGATCACGGTCACGTTCTGGTCGAGGGTCTTGAGCAACTGGTCCGGATCGCCCTCGTCGGCGGCGAAGCACCGGTTGACCACGCGGCACCTCATGGCCACGACGTCGGGCCCGAAGCGCGGACCGAAGAACCGAGCCCCTTCGATCGCCCGCGGGATCGAGTTGGTCTGCAACGTCATGCCGCCACTCTTCGGGAACCGGATCCGACCGAGAACGATCGGTCGCCTCTCCTTTGGCACCTCGTCGTAGCCAGCGAAGAATCGAAGCGACGCAGCCTCGGCGTGGAACAGCCACTGCCAGCATCGCTCCGAGGCGATCTCCACCATGCACTTCAGGCCGCGAAGCTTCTTGGTCACGAACGCTCGATCCGGGATCGCGTAGTACAGCCGCACCGGCTGGAAGGGCTCGTTGGTCATCGTCGCCAGCAGACGCCGGTCCTGCGGGATCTTGGGGGGCATCAGCTTGTTCCTCTCCTCGTGGTGGGGCCTGTCGCCGTGGTGCGCGCTCCTCTCGATTCCTGGGCGGCCCCTCCGATGGATTCGAAGTCAGGGTCGGGCTTGATGCCCATCGGCCGGTACCATGCGTCCTTCTGATCGACGCGGAGCCGCTCGAGAACCATTAGGTCATGGCAATGCAGATTCCGGAACGCCGTGAGAGAGCTTCGTTACGCGACGTCATTGGCGGCGGCCAGTCTCCGGTTCACGGCTCGCCAGAATGCGGCGATCGCCTTGGGCCTCTCGTCGAAGAAGTCCTCGAAGAACCCCGGCTTGTTGAGCAGCGGCGGATACGCGTACCGCTCGCGATCATCACCCAGTTCCGTCACCCAATCGGCGGGTTCACGCGGATCGACAACGGCAAAGAGACGCTGAGGGTAGAGATACGGCCGCCCGGCATCATTCAAGATGCGAAGATCATCGGCCTCGATGCCGATCACCACATAGGGCTGACTCGGCGTCAGGTCACGATATTTCATGTTCCTTCGTCTCAGTTTGACGATCATCTCCGCCTCACCGAACGTCCCGGATCCGTTTTCCCTTTGCGATGATGCGGGCCTGCGCCAGCATCCACGACGCGAGCTTGACCGTGGTTGCTCCTTAGGCCGGTCAGCCGGCTCTCCGGGACATCCACGCCTCGCACGTCACGACGCTGACGTCGGCAATGTACCCGCGAATGGCCACCTGCCCTTTGAGCGCGCCGAGATGAGGCGCGTCATCGGAGGGCGCGCCAGATCTTCTCGGCGGTGAGCGGCATGTCGACGTGGCGGATCCCGAACGGCGAGAGCGCGTCGACGACCGCGTTCACGATCGCCGGGGGCGCCACGCAGGCGCCGCCCTCGCCGACCCCTTTGGCCCCCAGCGGGTTGAGCGGAGACGGGGTCACCGTGCGATCGAGAACGAGGTCCGGCATGTCGTCGGCGCGCGGCATCGCGTACTCCATGAACGTGCCGGTGAGGAGCTGACCATCCTCGCCGTACCGGACGTGCTCCAGGAGCGCCTGGCCGATTCCCTGCGCGAGGGCCCCCACGATCTGTCCATCGACGAGCAGCGGGTTGATCGCATTCCCGCAGTCGTCCACCGCGACGAGCCGCTCGAGCCGAATCCGGCCGGTCTCCCCGTCGACGGTCACGACCGCGAGGCCGGCGCCGAAGCTGAAGGCCGGCTGGTCTTGCCGAAAGAAGACGGTCGATTCGAGCCCGGGCGCCTCCGCGGCCGGCAAGCCGAGTCCGCGATGCGCGAATTCGGCGACGCGGTCCCAGCCGATCATCCGCTCGGGCACACCCTTCACCTGAAAGCCGCCGCGCACCGCCTGGACGTCCCCCGGGCTCGCCTCCAGAAGCCCGGCCGCCAGTCGGCGCCCCTTGTCCCTCACCTCCACTGAAGCCTGGGCGAGCGCGCTCCCGCCGAGTCCGGCGCTCCGGCTTCCGAACGTGCCGATCGATTGAGGCGCGCCCAGGGTGTCGCCGTGGCGCACGATCACGTCCTCATAGGCGACGCCAAGATGGTCCGCGATGATCTGGGCGAAGGTCGTCTCGTGCCCCTGCCCGTGCGGACTCGATCCCGTGACGGCGGTGACCTTCCCGCTGCGCTCCACTCGCACGACGCCGCTCTCCCAGCCGAGCACGTTGGTGGATTCGACGTAGGCGGCGACGCCGAGCCCCATGACCTCGCCTCGCTCGCGCGCGCACGCCTGCTCGCGACGCAACCCGTGATAGTCGGCCAGCTCCACCACCCGATCGAGCGCCCTCGCATAGTTCCCGGAGTCGTAGGCGATCCCGAAGGCGGTGCGGTACGGGAAGGCGTCGGCGGGGACGAAGTTTCGCCGGCGGATCTCGACCGGGTCCACGCCGGTAACCCGCGCCGCCTCGTCCAGCACGCGCTCGATCACGTAGACGCCGACCGGACGGCCGGAGCCCCGATAGGGACCGGTGGGCGCAGTGTTCGTGTATGCGCCGACGTTCGTCAGCTCGACGTTCTGGATACGGTACGGGCCCAGGACGTGGATCGAGTACGACAGCGGCGGGACAAGAGAGAGCGAGATGAGGTGAGCGCCCAGGTCGAAGATCGTCTTCACCCTGAGGCCGATGATCTCGCCGTCAGCGGTCACCGCGGCCTCGGCGTGCGAGACGGCGGCCCGCCCCTGCAGAGTGGTGAGGAGATCTTCGTTTCGGGTCGAGATCCATCGCACGGGGCGACCGAGCTCGCGGGCCAGCACGGCCGCGACCACTTCCTCTCGATAGAGCGGCCCCTTGACCCCGAAGCCGCCGCCGACGTCCGGTGCGATCACACGCAGCTTCTGTTCGGGGAACCCGAGGACGGACGCGAGATCGGCCCGGGTCAGGAACGGGTTCTGCGTGGTCGACCACACGGTGAGCTCGCCGGTTCCCGGGTCGTACTGCGCGATCACGCCCCGCGCTTCCATGGGGGCGCCGGCGAGGCGGTTGTGCTCGACGCGCACCGTCACGACGTGCGCCGCCCGCGCGAATGCCGCCTCGACGTCACCGCCCTTCATCGGAACGCTAAAGGCTTGATTGGTACCGAACTCCGGGTGAACGAGGGGGGCCCCCGGTTGGAGGGCCAGCTCGGGGTTCGAGACGGCGGGTAGCGATTCGTACTCGACCTCGATCAGCTCGATCGCCTCGCGAGCCAGCGACGGGCTCGCCGCGACGACGGCCGCCACCGGGACCCCAGTCGAATCGACGACCTGGTCGGCCAGGTACGGATACGGGAACGCCTTCAGCCCGGGGAGGGTCGCCATGTACGACGTGGGACGCAGCGGAGGAAGATCCTTGGCCGTGACGACCCGCAGCACTCCCGGCGCTCTCTGCGCCGCCTCGGTCCGGAGGTTGATGACGCGGGCGTGCGCATGCGGGCTTCGCAGAAACGCGAGGTACGCGAGCCCGGGGAGCTTGAGGTCCTCGACGTATTGACCCCGCCCGGTGATGAGCTTCGGGTCCTCCAGCCGCTTGAGCGGCCGGCCGACATAGGGTTGGCTGGTGCTCTCAGTCACTGGTCACTCCTCCGGGCTCGGCGCTACGACCGCCACAATCGCTCGGAGGCGAGTCTGGCCCCGTGGACCAGCGCCTCGAACTTGGCCCACATGACGGTCGGATGCTGGCGCTGGTACAACGCTCCCTGGGCGAACCCACAGTCGGCCCCCGCCATGACCCGCTCCCGTCCGACGGCCTGAGCGAAGTTCATGATCCGCTCCGCCACCGTTTCGGGATGCTCGACCACCGCCGTGGTGTGCGCGATGACGCCGGGAATGAGCACCTTGCCCTCGGGCAGCTTGACGTCTCCCCAGACGCGCCACTCGTACGAGTGGCGGGGAGTGGCCGCCTCCACCGAGTAGGCCTGGGCCTTGACCCTCAACAGGAGGTCCACGACGTCGCGCAGGCCGAGGTCGTGCACGTGCGGCCCCTGCCAGCTCCCCCAGCAGAGGTGATAGCGCACGCGCTCCTCGGGGATGCCGGCGAGGGCGTGATTGAGCGCGTCGATGTTCCTGGCCTGCATCCGCCGGTACTCGTCCAGCGAGGGCGCCGGAATCATCATGTCCCACGTCTCGCCCAGCCCGGGATCGTCGATCTGGAGGATGAACCCGGCG
>CAZWXA010000292.1:0-5371 GCA_964637755.1 uncultured bacterium
AACATCGGCGCGCTCGGGGGGACCGGCGCGATCCCGATCATCAACTATCCCGAGGTGGCGATCCTCGGCGTGGCGCGGGCTCGCGAGGAGCCCGTGGTGCGCGACGGCCAGATCGTCGCGCGCCTCCTGGTGCCGCTCTCGCTCACGTTCGATCACCGCGTGGCGGATGGGGCCGACGGCGCGCGGTTCGCCGCGGACCTGGTGCGCCGCCTCGAGCACCCCGACCATCTCCTGCTGGAGCTGTGAGCGCCATCGGGATCACCAGGTCGGCAGGCACGTTGCGCTGCTGCCGCGATATCCGTCGGGGTCCTGACCGCCACGTCCATGAGATACCCCAATCCGAGCCGTCACCCTCTCGAGTGTGGTTGCGGCCGTCAGGCCGCCCTATGCATCCCGGCCACCCACTCGAAGCGAAGGTGTTCCAGCGGATGCTGCGGGAGGCGGAGCTGACGGTCGAGGACTTCCGGAACCTGGGAACCACACGATGGTGATGGGGGATCTCGTGCGGGAGGTGGACGTGGCCGTCGTCGGCGGCGGGCCGGGCGGGTACTCGGCGGCCTTCCGGTGCGCGGAGCTCGGGCTCGATACGGCGATCGTCGACCTCGACGGGCGGCTGGGCGGGGTCTGCCTCTACGAGGGGTGCATTCCGTCGAAGGCGCTGCTGCACGTCGCAGGGTTCCTCGGCGAGGCGGAGCGCGCGCGGGAGTTCGGCGTCGAGCTGGGCAAGCCGAGCGTGTCGCTCGACCCCCTGCGGAAGTGGAAGGCCGAGCGCGTCGTCGCCAAGCTCGCGCGGGGGCTCGCGGCGGCGGCCAAGAATACGGGCGTCGAGGTCGTCGGAGGCCGCGCGGTGTTCGAGGACTCCCGCGGGCTCAGGGTCGAGGGCGACGAGCCGCAGAAGATCCGCTTCGGCCACGCGATCATTGCCACGGGATCGACCGCGGCCGCGTTGCCGGGCGTCGAGCCGCGGGGCGACCGCGTCATGGATTCGGCGGCGGCGCTGGAGATCCCGGATGTACCGGAACGGCTGCTCGTGATCGGCGGCGGGTACATCGGCCTCGAGCTTGGCCAGGTGTACGCGGCGCTCGGCAGCCGGGTCACGCTCGTGGAAATGACCGCGGGGCTGCTTCCCGGCGTCGACCGCGACCTCGTTCAGCCCCTCGCGCGGCGGGTTGGCCAGCTCTTCGGCGCGATTCACCTGAACACGCGCGTGACGGGGCTCCGCGAGGTCGGCTCGGAGGTCGAGGCCCAGCTCGGGGATCAGCCCGCGCAGCGGTTCGACCGCGCGCTCGTGGCGGTGGGGCGGCGCGCGCGGTCCGGCGGCCTCGGCCTCGAGGCGACGCGGGTGCGCGTGGATCCTCGCGGCGCGATCGTGGTGGACGACCGCTGCCGCACGGACGACCCGCGCCTCTACGCGGTCGGCGACGTGACCGGCGAGCCGATGCTCGCGCACCGTGCCATGCGGCAGGGCCGCGTGGTGGCCGAGGCCATCGCCGGCCGGCCCGCCGCCTTCGACAACGTCGCCGTGCCCGCCGTCGTCTTCACGGATCCCGAGGTGGCCTGGTGCGGGCTCACCGAGACGGAGGCCGAGAGCGCCGGCCGGACGGTCAAGGTCGCGCGCTTCGCGTGGGCGGCGTCGGGGCGGGCCGCGACGCTCGGGCGGGCGGACGGGCTCACGAAGGTCCTGGTCGACCCCGGGTCCGGGCGGGTCCTCGGCGTCGGGATCGTCGGGCCCGGCGCCGGGGAGCTGATCGCGGAGGGCACCCTCGCGGTCGAGGCCGCGCTGACGGCCGAGGACCTCGCGGCCACCATCCACGCCCACCCCACGCTCTCCGAGGGCCTGATGGAGGCCGCGGCCGCGCTCCTCCGCTGATTTCCACTCGGGGACAGGTTGCCCGAGCACGGCGGGAACCGGCCCCGCGACGGGACCCGCGAATCCCCGCGCGTGCGTGGACAGGAGTCTCGGATTGGCGATAATACGCGGATGATCTTCACCCCGCTCGCGCTTCCGCTTCTCGTCCTGCTCGTCCTCCTCTTCGCCGTGTTCGTGTTCATGGTGGAGATCCGGATCCTCGCGTACGCGTACCGGAAGGTCGGCGTGCGGCCCCGGTACGTCTTCGCGGTGATGCTGCTGTCGCTCGTCGGCAGCCACGTGAATATCCCGCTCTACCACGTTCCCGTGCAGCGCCTGGTGCCCCCGCGCGAGGTCTCCGTGTTCGGCTGGCGGGACGTGGTCCCGGGGGTGATCGAGCAAGGGGCGACCGTCGTGGCGATCAACGTGGGCGGCGCCGTCATCCCGATTCTCGTGTCGGTCTACCTCTTCTTCCGATCCCGGATGTACGGGCGCATGCTGATCGGCACGGCGATCGTGGCGCTGGTGGTCCACTCGCTCGCGCGGATCGTCCCGGGCCTCGGCATCACGGTGCCGATGTTCGTGCCGCCGCTCGTCGCGGCCGCGGTCGCGCTTGCCCTCGCCCTCCGCCGCGCCCCACCGCTTGCCTACGTCGCCGGCTCCATGGGCACGCTGATCGGCGCCGACCTGCTCAACCTCCCGAACATCGCCGGGCTGGGCTCGCCAATCGTCTCGATCGGCGGTGCGGGCACCTTCGACGGCGTCTTCCTGACGGGCATCATCGCGGGCCTCCTGGCGTAGGCGCGGCCGGGTCGGGGAGGTTGGCCGCTGGCCGCGCGACGGCTCGATGGGTCGGAAGCGACCGCCTCTCGAGCGGGGAGCCGGGACTCCGGGGGCCGCGTGCTCCACCATCGGCGCGGAACAAGAGCACCGTCGCGCGCATCGCCGCGTTCCCGCCCACGCAGTCCTTCAGTCCGTGACGCGATGGACTCGCGCCCGTCATGCACGACCGGCCGACCGACGACGCGCAGGATGGTTCGGGGGATGCGGCGGCCGCGTCCAGGGGCGCGGCCGGATCGAGCCCCGCCGCCGCGAGCTCAGCGGCGGGGGGGACGGGGCGGCAGAACGGCGCTCTGGAAGTTGGTCGGGTCGTTGTCCGTCTTGGCGCCGACGGCGGTGCCGCACTCGGCACACACGTAGTCGTACTTGTTGCCGCCGGGCAGGACGAGGAGGAGCTTCTCGCGAGCGGGGGTGGCCCGCCGGCAACGCGGGCAGTACAGACTGGCAGCCTGGAAGTCCTGGAAGCTGTCCTTGGCTCTCATCATGCGGGATTGTACACCGGGGCGCTCGTCCCTCGCAGGCGCTACAGGGCGTACGCCTCGGTCTTCGCGGTCTCCTCGGACCGCGCCTCGACTCCGCCTCGGTTCGAACTTCGGCCACCTTGTATCTGGCCGCCTTGCATCCGAGGTCTCCTGATCGGCCCGTGTGTCGGGCGAGCCCGTGTCTCGAAGGCGCCGGGCCGGAGCACCGGTCAGGAGTGCTCGGCGGCGCGGAGGCGGCGCCAGACGACGCGGAGGCCGGCGATGACGGGGACGGACAGGAACATGCCGGCCGGGCCGCCGATCTCGCCGCCGGCGATGACGCCGAAGATCACGAGCGCCGGGTGGATGTCGATGCCGCGGCCCATGATCAGGGGGCTCGAGACGTAGTCCTGCACGAGCCGCCAGAGGAGCACGAAGGCCGCGAGCAGCCAGGGATGCGGGTAGGCGCTGAACAGCGCGACGCCAACCACGATCACGCCGCCGAGGAGCGGGCCGAGGACGGGGATGAACTCCAGCGCCCCGCCGATCGCGGCCAGGACGAGGGCGTAGGGGACCCCTGCCAGGAGGAAGAGCGCCGACCAGACGACGAACGTGACCAGCGCCAGCAGGACGAGAGCGCGGACGTAGCGGCCGAGCAGCAGGTGGAGGTCCTGCACGATCTCGGTCCAGAGCCGGCGGTGCGCGCGGTCGGCGACGAGCGCGGCGAGGCTCGCGCCCACCTGGTCGGCGTCCTTCAGGATGAAGAACGCGAAGATGGGGACCAGGACGACCACCCAGGCGCCCGCCAGCCACCCGAGGAGCCCGGCGAGCGCGCCGTGGGCGTACCCGATGATGGTCCCGGCGTTGGTGCGGAGGAACCGCTCGAGGTCCCGGACCTGCTCGACCTCCCAGCCGCGCCGCGCCAGCATTTCGCGGACGATCTCGCCGCTCTGGATCTGCTGGGACATCTGGGGGAGCTTCTCGGCGAGGGCCGACACCTCCCCGGTCAGGCGCGGTCCGACGACGGCGCCGACCGCCGTGAGGCCGGCCAGGACGCCCAGGTAGACCACGCTGATCGCCAGGGTCCGGCGCCGGGAGAGCGGCCGCCACCGCTCCACCAGGCGCACGAGTGGCCAGATCAGGTAGGCGAGGAAGAGCGAGAAGGCGAGGAGGAGCAGGAGCTGGCGGAGCAGGTACACGAGGCCCAGGGCGGCGGCGAACACGAGGACGGTCCACGTGACCCGCGCCGCCCGGCCGTCGAGCCAGAGCATCAGAGCCGGCCGGCCAGGGCGGCCACGCGTTCCCGGGCCGCGGCGTCGAAACGGCGGGCGGCGCCCACCGCGCAGTTGTCGATCGCGTGCCCGACCTGGCTCGTTGCCGGAATGCTCACCGTGACCCGGCTGTCGCTCACGCCCCAGTTCAGGAGCGCCTGCGCCCAGGTCTCGAGCCCGTAGTCGGAGAGAAAACCGAGCTCCCGTGGTGGCGGCGAGGCACGGACGAGCGCGCCCTCGCCGAGCGGGCGCATGACGACGACGCCGAGCCCGCGCGCCGCGGCCAGCGGCAGGAGCGTCCGCTCGACCTCGCGCTCGCGCGGGTTGTACGGCACCTGGATCGCGGCGACGCGGCCGCTCTCGACGATCCGCGCCATCCGCTCGAACTCGGAGGCGCTGTAGTGGGTGATGCCGATCGCGCGGATCGATCCCCGCGCGTGCAGCTCCTCCAGGTAGGGCAGGTGAGTCTCCCAGGCGACGAGGTTGTGAATCTGGTAGAGATCGACGACTCCGCCGTACCAGTCGAGGGCGCGGCGGATCTGCTCCCGTCCCTCGCGCGCCGATCCCGCCCAGACCTTCGTGGCGATGACGACCTGGTCGCGCCGCGTGCCGAGCGTCTGCGCGAGGACGCGCTCGGCTCTTCCGTACATGGGCGACGTGTCGAAGAAGGTGACGCCGCGCGCGAGCACCGCGTCCGTCACGGGGTGGATACGGGCCGGGTCTGGCACGTCGTAACTCTGCCAGGTCCCCGTGCCGATGACGGAGGCCTCCAGGGTGGTCGCGCCGAGTCGCCGTGTCTCCACGGGCTCCAGTCTACGATACCGAGAATCCCGTGGAGCCGGCGCGCGCGCCGATCGGCGCGGACGTGCTGTCCCGGCGCCGGCGGCGTCACCCCTTCACGCCTCCGCTTCCCCAGCCCTGGATGAGATACCGCTGCACCGCGATGAAGA
>CAZWXA010000293.1:0-5365 GCA_964637755.1 uncultured bacterium
CCCGAAGGGTGGGCAGAGCTTAGGGGAAGGCGCGGGGGCGGTCAAGGACACTCACCGGCCGTGTGCTCGACGGAGCCCGGCCTGCCGGGCGAGGGTCGCGAGTGGCGGGGAGCGGGACCCCTGACCTCGATGGTAGGATCAGGGCGTGGACATCCACCCGTGGCCCCGGATGCACAGGCTGGCGATGGTACCGCTGAGCCGCGACGAGGCCTACGCGCTCATGTCGCTGGCCGCCGATTGCCGCGTCACCCAGGTCGTCGACATCCGTACGGGCAGGCGCTGATGCAGATCTGGGTGGACGCCGATGCGTGCCCCCAGGTCATCAAGGAGATCCTGTTCCGGGCCGCCGGGCGCGCGCAGGTCCTGACCACGCTGGTCGCCAACACGCCGCTCCGCACCCCGCCGTCACCCTTCATCAGGAGCGTCCGGGTGGCCCGGGGCTTCGACGTGGCCGACCACCGGATCGTGCAGCAGGTGCAGCCCGGGGACCTGGTGATCACGGCCGACATACCCCTGGCCGCCGAGGTGATCGCGCGCGGAGCGCACGCGCTCGACCCGCGAGGGGAACTCTACTCGGAAGACAACGTCCGCGAGCGCCTCGCCATACGCAACCTCATGCAAGAACTGCGCTCGACCGGCGCTCTCATCGGCGGCCCGGCGCCGTTCGGCCAGAGCGACCGGCAGCTCTTCGCCAATCACCTCGACCGCTTCCTGGGTCGGCATCGACACGCGTAGATTCGTAGATTGGCGGCGGTCAGACCTCTCGATCGAAGGGAAAGGGCAGAGGCGACTCTCCTACGAGTTCACGGGCCAGGCTACTCTGGACCGCGTCCTCGCAGGAGTCGTCGATACAAGAGAAGGGGTGGCCCCAAGGAGGGTGGTGGCCCGGTGACCGACGAGACCCGTCGAGGGTTTTGTCGGTTTTGTCGGGTGGTCGCTGCCGACTTCTTCTTCTTCTCGCGCGATCGGAGTCGGCGCGTTGGGCCATGCGACTCAGGCCCGGTTCCCTTGGGAGCAGCTCGCCGCGCAGGTCGGGATCCCCCTCAGGCCTGCCAGGACAGCGAGGGCTCGCCTCCCTCCACAACCGTCTCCGCAGCGCTCGGCGTGGGCAGGGTGCGCCTCGCATAGACGCGCTCGTGGAAGCGGTGACTCGATCGCTGCGTCAGGTTCATGACGAGCCCGACCAGCACCTTCATGGGGCTCCGGGTGTCACGGGCGATGCGCAGGACGCGACGCAGGATCTTCGGGGAGGAGTAGAAGAGCTCGCGGAACCGGATCATCTCGTCGGCCAACTCCGCCCAGGTGAGGTTGCGGTACCGCGCGACCGGATAGCCGAGCGTGTAGTACTGCCAGTCCTCGGGGTAACGGTTCGCGACGATCCGCTGCTCGCCCTCCATGTCGCGATAGAGCTTCGTGCCGGGCAGCGGCGTGAGGATCAGCACGCTCGCCATGTCGACCCCGTACTGCTCGGCCGCGCTCGCGATGAGCTCCCCGATGCCCCGCTCGTCGGTGTCGAGGCCCATGATGAACGAGCCGACGACCCGGATGCCGTGGCGCTGGATCCGCCGCACCGAGGCCGCGAGGTCGCGGTTGTCCCTGATGTTGAACGTCTTGTGGACGGCGATCAGGCCCTCGACCGTCGGCGACTCGAAGCCGATCAGCACGCCCTCGCAGCCCGCCCGGGCGGCCAGCTCCAGCAGCTCCTCGTCGTCGGCGAGGTTGACGGTGGCCTGGCAGATCCAGGGCCTGGTCTGCCCCGCGCGAATCATCGCGCGGAACAGCTCCTTCGAGCGCTCGATGTGATCCCGGCGCGTGCCGATCAGGTTGTCGTCCACGAACAGGATCTTCCTCTCGCGGATCTGCCGGAGCTCCGCCACGATGTCGTCCACTGGACGATGGCGGAACTTCCCGCCGTTGAAGGCCGTGACGCTGCAGAACACGCAGCTCAGCGGGCAACCCCGGGTCGTCTGGATCGAGCCGAGGTAGTACCGACCGGCCAGAAGGTCGTGGCGCGCGGGCGGAATCTCCGACGCCGGCCCCATGCCCCCGCGGTAGATCCGCTGGAGCGAACCGTTCCGCGCGTCCTCAAGCACCTGCCTCCAGACCGACTCGGCCTCGCCCGTCACCACGGCGTCGACGTGCTCCAGCGCCTCGTCGGGGCACATGCTGGCGTGGATCCCGCCCATCACCACAGGAACGCCCATCCCTCTGAAGATGGCGGCTACCTCGTAGGCCCGCGTCGCCTGCGACGTGAAGGCCGTCAAGCCGACCAGGTTGGGGCGCGGCGTCCGCTCGTACGCGACGTGTCCGAGATTCTCGTCGATCACCTCGAGCGACCACTCGGGGGGCGTCAGGCGCGCGAGGACCATCAGGCTCAGCGGTTTCCACGTGCGATACCTGTTCAGCCGGCTGGACTTGATCTTGGTGATGCCGACGACCGGGTTGTCCGGGTTGATCAGGTATAGCCGCATGATCTCCTCCTTCGGGAGGCGTCGGCGCCCGCAGCGCGCCCGCGCAGCCCGGGGGTTCGGCGGATTCGCTCGGGGAGCACGACGGTGCGCCGTGACTCTGTCCTCCCCTTCCCGTGTTGTCAAGGACATGATTGGTGATGCTGAGCGAGGCGACATCGAGGCCAAGTTCCGTGACGCGCTGGAGAAGGACCGGCCGCCTCCCTCCTCGCCCGTCCTCGGGCAGAGGGAGCATCGCCCGGGGCGGTGCCCCGGGGGCCAGCGTCGCTCCGCTCCGTTCACGATCCCCGATCCGCGTGTTCACCATGGAGCGATCGGGGCGTTCACGCTGAGCGAAATACGCAGGCCAGTACTTTGAGGGTCCGCAGCTGTTCGAGCGTTTGCGCGTTGAGCATCAATCACCTCCGATGGACGGAACCGCTTCGGACCCCAGCGCCCGTGCTGACGGCGCAGGGCGCGTGTCCGGAGCCTCCCAGCCAGGGCCCGGAGGGCCGCGCCCCACGGGGGCTTCCAGGCTCGCAGAGCCAGTTCCGCGGGGCGCCGGCGCGAGGGCAAGGGCCTGAGCGCCTCGAGGAGCGCCGTTGTCACGGCCGCTGACCCAGCCCGCCGCGCGCACCGACGATCATGACCGTCGGCGTCATGGACGCTCCGCCGACGCGATGCCCGCCAGACTCCTGACGCTAAGCTCCGGCATGCCGCTTACGATCGTAACCCGCTCTCCCGCCGGTCGTACAACTTCTCGGGCGAGCGCCAGCCGGCGCGCCCCATTGGCGAAATTCTTCTCGGACGCATGGGGCACGATGCTATGAGAGGGTCATGATCCAAGTCTCCTGGGCGGCCCGGGCCCTTACGGCGGTCGTGCTGCTAGGCAGCCTCGGGTACGGCGTGCTGCGGGCGCAGTATCCGCTCCGCTGGAGCGGATGGGCATTCGGAGACGCACAGGCGATGTTCGCGTCGGACCACCTGCTGCGCGACGGGTGGCTGTCGGCATACGCTCTCCCGAACTACTACTTCCCGTCGCCGTGGAACCGGCACCTGCAGAACCTATATACGCATTATCCGCAGATGGTGAACATTCCCGTCATCGCGACATTGAAAGGTCTCGGGGTCGTAGACCTCGGAGCGCTTCAGGCGTTTCACGTGCTGCTGTCCTGTGTAGCCTTGTTCTTCCTGTGGATCACGTTCCGAGAGGCGGGGGACGGGGCGATCGCCGCGCTCGCGGTGGTCGCGGTCGGACTCTCGGTCGTGTGGCTCGATTACATGGACAGCGTGGTCGTGACGTACGACGAGCTCTTCCGGTCCGCTGCCCTCGCGCTGCTCGTCGTTTCTGAGCGACCCTCGCTTCGACCCGTCGCCCGGACGGCGTGTTCAATCGGCGCCTGGACCGTGTGCCTGCTCCAGAGCCTCAACTCGTACGAGTACGTCGTGGCGCTGCCGGTGTTCGTCTTTGTGTGGACCCTCGGTTGTCACGGCCCGAGGCGGGCGTTCCGCCGACTTCTGATCTTTGCGTGCGCTCCCGCGCTCGGGCTCGCGCTACACGCCGTACAAGTCCTCGCCTACCTCGGGTGGGAGCGGGCCTGGCAGGACGCGATGACGGTGCTGGCGTTCCGCACGCTCGAGAACGGGAAGATCGGCCCCTTTCTCCCCGCTCTCGCCGGCGGAATCCAGAACTCCACCGGCGTGAATCTGCTCATCTGGCTCGTTCAGCTCGCGTTGCTCATCGGATGTCTCGGCCTGCAACGCGGGGAGGCGAACCGGCGGCGGCTCGCCCTCTTGCTCGGTTTGTGGGCCTCCGGCGTCACCTGGTACTTCCTGTTCCCTCAGTCAACGGTGAATTTCATCACCTACATGCCCAAGCACGTGCTGCCCGCGCTCGCGTTCGGGCTCGCGCTGGCAAGCACGACAGTCGTTCGATCATTGAGATCTGGCGCGACCCTCGGTCACGCGCCCCGAACGCGGCTGGCGCTGGCTCGGGCCATCACGGGACTTCTCGCCACGTCCGTGCTCGCGGCGTGGACACTCTTCGCCATCCGCACGGTCTCATACGCGTCCGACTTCCCGCAGACCCTCGGCCCACAGACGTATCCGCCCGCGTCACGGCAACTGTACACAGGCGGAGTCGTGGCCTGTCTGGAGCTCAGGCGGCTGCGAACGCCCGACGAGATCAGCGTAGTCGTCGAGCGGGGGGTGTTCGGGGTCTACACCACCGGCGGCCGGCTGCCGATCGTCAGTGCCGTGTTCCCCTTCTATTGCGACTCCGACGTGATGAGCGTCGCTTCCTGGGAGGACCTACCGCCGCTGCTCTCGGCGCTGCGCAGTTTCTACGACGGACGACTGACCGTGTACCTCATCGCCCGTCGAGCCGATCGGGGATGGCCGCTGGCTCCGGAGGAGACGGTGGCGCTTTCCTATCGGAGCGACGTTCTGGTCGGGACGCTGCGGGGCGAATCACTGGCGGCGATCGCCGGGCGCCCCGGCGATGCTGGCCTGCTGGCGGATCCCGTGCTGCGGCGACGCTGGCCGCTCGGGTCGCTCCGGAGCTGATGGTCCGAGCGGTCAGCCGCCATCCGGCGGGGTCCGACACCCTTGCATCTGGTCATGGACAACTACGGCACGCACAACCATCCCAAGGTGCAAGCCTGACCCACTCGCTACCCACTCGCTTCGGCGAAGAGCCCTTAACTAAGGCCGTCGGCTTGGCCGAGGTCGTCCCACTGATCCAGTACGACTGGAAGAAGCCCTTCCGCATACCGTGGCTGTGAGCGTGCGCACCTTCTCTGGAGGGCGGGGACTGTCAAGCCGCAGTCGCGACACCTCGGACCTCGAAGGTGAGGGACCGTGTCAACGATGGTGGTGGCCCCAACGGGATCCGCACGCTTTAGGTTGACCGTGCCGCT
>CAZWXA010000294.1:0-5348 GCA_964637755.1 uncultured bacterium
GCGGAGCCAGGCCGACGAGAAGGGTCCAGATGCAAGGCGGCGAGGAAGCGACGACCGAGGCGTACTCCTGTACGCCGCAGGGAGGAGCGCCCGAGCCAACGCCGCAGATGGGCCCTTCTCGTCGGCCTGGCTAGGGGGGCGGGGGTGGGCCTCCCAGTGTCTGCCCCATCGGCCGGTCCAGGCGCACCGTCTTGCGGTAGATGAGCTTGTCGGGCGACCGCTTCCGCCATTCGCGCTTGACGCTGTACCAGACGTTCCGGAGGAGACTCGGCAGCGACAGCTCGAGCGGATAGACGCGGAAGACGTTGAGATATCCCTTCGCCACGTACCACGGGAAGAAGTAGAGCTTCGTCAGGGGCAGGTGCATCAGGACGTTGACGGTCAGGTTCCGGAGCCACCGGGCGCGGGGGAACATCACGCAGATCGGCCCCAGGAGCGAGAGGTTCTTCTGTGCGAGCACCGTCCTCGCGTCGAAGCAGGAGAACGGGCTCTCGGCCTGGTAGCTCCAGAAGAGCCGGTCGAAGTCGCCGTCGAAGAACCCGTTCCGCACCGCGTACTCCGTCAGCTCGCAGCCCGGGTACGGGTGGAGCACCGGGAAGTCGGCGTAGGTCACGCGGCAGCGGATGTTGAGGTCGAGCGACTCGACGTCGTAGTCGATCGGCTTCTTCCCCTGCTGCTCCATGACCTCCGTCCGCACCGGGATCCCGAGGATCGTGTTCGCGAACGTGACGATACCCTGGGCGCGGCAGAGGTCGTACGCCTGCTCGATCTGCTCCTGCCGCATGTGGCGCTTGACGATCGTGTTCCGCACGTACTCGTTGCCCGCCTCGATCGACATCGTCAGCGAGTGCAGACCCGCTCGCTTGAGCGCGCCGAGGTTCTCGGGCGTCAGCACGTTGGCGCGGGTGAGGCAGAAGAACGGGAGCCCCACCTCGCGCGGGTAGACCTCCGCGAACTCCTCGAGCCAGGCATCGACCTTCCGGTCGAGGATGAACATGTCGTCGTAGAACTTGATGAACTGCGTCGGCCATCGCTCGGCGAGCTCGGCGAGCTCGGCGCAGAGCCGCCGGACGCTGTAGCGGTTGTAGATCGGGCCCTTGCCCGCGTACATGACGTTGTACCTGGGCTCGAAGCAGTAGGTGCACTGGTAGGGACAGCCGCGCGAGGACATGAACGAGCGGAGCGGGAAGTGGCGGAGGTGCGTCTTGCCGTAGACCAGCTCGCGGTCGTAGAAGGGCAGGTCGTCCAGCATCGTCTTCCGCGGACGGAGGTGCTCGGGATCGATCTCGAGGTCGTACTCGGGCCGGGCCGAGGCCGCGGCGCCGGCGAGCTGCACCAGCTCGGGCGCCTTCCGCCGCGCCCGGAGCACCTTCGACGCGTTGTCGCGCGTGACGATGTTGGGGATCGCGCCGATCGACCGGCCGGCGTCCAGGGCGGCCAGCAGATCGCGCCAGGCGTCATCGCACTCCCCCACCCCCACGGCATCGAAGTCCTGTGTCTGGATCAGTCCGGGGAAGAACGTCGGGTGCGGGCCGCCCATGATCGTGAAGAGGCCCGGCGCGTACTTCTTCACGACCTGGTTCGCGCGGATGTAGGTCGTGTGCTCCCCCGTCTTCGCGCTGAAGGCGACGAGGTCGGGTTTGATCCGCCTGAGATCGGCCTCGAGGTCGTCGGCGCTCAGGATGGTGAGGAACGTCGCGTGGCCGCCCTGACGCGCGAGCGCCGACAGGAGCATCACGTTCATCGGGTCGATGTACTCGATGTCGCGTTCCACGAAGAGCACTTTCATCAGAACGGCCCCCTGAAGTGAGCGTCCTCCGCACGGGGTTGCGACTCCACGGAGGTGCCGACGACCCGGGAGACCGCGGCGGCGATCTCGGGCGCGCCGGGGTAATACAGCCGCTCGAGGGCCGGGCTGCAGGGCGTCGGGACGTCCGGTAGCGCCACCCGGACGATCGGCGCTCGGAGGCGACCCCAGAGCCGCTCCGCGACGCGGGCGGCGATCTCGGCCGACACGCCGAAGGACGTCCAGCTCGTGTCGGCGATGACCAGCCGGCCGGTCCGCGCCACGGAAGAGAGGATCAGGTCGTCGTCGAGCGGCGCCAGCCAGCGCGGGTCGATCACCTCGACGCTGACCCCCTGGGCCGCGAGCGCGTGCGCCGCTTTCGCCGCCTCCCCCACCATCTGGGAGATCGCCACCACCGTGACGTCGCTGCCGGCGTGGACGACGGATCCCGTGCCCACCGCGACCTCGAACGGTTCGGACGGAACCGGAAAGGCCTCCTCGAAGAGCGCGCGGTGCTCGAGCAGGATCGTGGGCGAGTCGTCGGCGATCGCCGCCAGCAGCAGCCCCTTCGCGTCCGCGGCGTTGCTCGGCATCGCGACCCGGAGCCCGGGCACGTGCGCGAACAACGCCTGGAGGCTCTGGGAGTGCTGCGCCGCCTGCCCCCATCCCCGGCCGATGATCGCCCGGATGGTGAGCGGCACCCGCAGGCCACCGCCAGACATGTAGCGCCACTTCGCGGCGTGGTTGACGAGCTGGTCCATCGTCAGCAGGAGGAAGTCGTTCCGGGCGTGCACCATCACGGGCCGCATCCCCGCGATGGCGGCGCCGATCGCGATCCCGGTGATCGCGTTCTCGGCGAGCGGGGTGTCGAACACGCGCGCCCCGCCGAACTTCCGGAAGGCCGAGAGCGTCGTGCCGAAGATCCCCTTCGGGTCGTCCACCCCGACGCCGAGGCAGAAAACGCTGTCGTCGCGCTCCATCGCCTGGACCAGGGCCTCGTCCAGCGCTTCCCGGTACGTGAGCGTGCGCGGAGTCTGCTCGGGCGTCATGGAGGCCGGCTGGCCATCGTGAAGGGACCTGTCCGCCTTCCGGTGGCTTTGTTCATGACTGATCCGCGTCAGATCTTCGCCGGCTCAGCGCCGCCGGCGGCCCGACCCGGCCACGGCGACTCTATTCGTTGCAGAGGAGGCCGAAACGGGATCTCCGGCGGGCCGACCGGCGCGGCCGGGGAGCGAAGCGAACCGCGAGGCCGAACATCCAGGGAAAGCGCCCACCTTCTCCCTTCCTTGTCCTCCCACCAGCTTGTGTCAATGGTCTCCACTATCCTTTCCTCCTTTGTGGCCGCGCTCGCGCGCGCAATTTGGAATCTCGTACTCCCTTCGATCACGTGGCCCCCCCCAAGCCACGGTAGGCTCGGCCGCAGATAGCATGGTCTGCTATCCATAGACGTGCTGGGTGAGCTCGGAGGGGTCGGGGAAGGGACTGGCCTTGGCGAAGGCCACGGCGTCGTCCACGGCACGATCGAGGTCGGCGTCGATCTCCGCGCGGGCCGCGGGCGAGAGCACGCCCGCGGCCTGGAGCGCGGCGGCGAACGACGCGACGGGATCGCGGGCCATCCACGCGTCAATCTCGGCCTGCGTCCGGTACCCCACGTTCACGTCGTAGCCTGGCCCGACATGGTCCCGCCACCGGTAGGTCCGCATCTCGAGCAGCGTGGGTCCCTCGCCCCGGCGCGCCCGGTCGACCGCTTCTCTGGCCGCGCGATAGACGGCCGTCACGTCGCTGCCGTCCACCCGCACGCCGGGGATGCCGAGCGGAGCCACCCGCTCGTGGATATTGTCCCCCACCTGGCGCGACGAGAGCGGCGAGTAGGTGGCGTAGAAGTTGTTCTCGCAGGCGAAGACGACGGACAGCCGCTTGAGGGCGGCAAAGCTCACGCACTCGTGGAACACGCCCTCCTCGACGGCGCCGTCACCGAAGAACGCCACGGCCACGGTGGAGAGCCCGCGCATCCGGGAGGCCAGTGCGGCGCCGACGGCCAGCGGCATGCTCCCCCCCACGACCGCGGAGGCGCCCATCACGCCGGCGCCGGGGTCGACCAGATGCATCGAGCCTCCCTTCCCGCGCGCGCAGCCGGTCACGCGTCCGTAGAGCTCGGCCAGCATCGCCCGGAGATCGCCGCCCTTGGCGAGGTAGTGCGCGTGACCCCGATGGCCGGAATAGATGACGTCGCGCGCGTCGAGAGGAGCACAGACTCCGACAGCGGGCGCCTCCTGCCCGATGGAAAGGTGTACCGGGCAGCGCATCTCCTGCTCGGGGTACAGCGCGACGATCTTTTCTTCCGTCTTCCGGATGAGGGCCATCGAACGATACAGCCCGGCGAGGAACTCCGCCGAGAGACCGTCGAGGTCGAGTACGGGAACGGGCGGCAGGGGTGCCGGCACGGGATGTTCAGGTACTGACGGCTCGGGTCCGCACGGCGATCAGGGGGCGCATGCTCATGGTCTCGCTTTATGCATCCAGCATGCCAACCAGGCGAGCCCCGAGAGAAAAGCTGGTAGTGCGTGGAAGCGCCCGTCGCATCGGCGTGAGACGGCGGCCGGTTCCGACCGGGCGCGCGGTGCCTCGATACTCGACCGCATCACAGGACCACCGTCCGTGCCGAGCGCACCAGACGCGCTGGCCAGCACTGCCAGGCTGGCAGTGCTCGCCCGCTACTCGCCGATCACCTGGAGATTGATCTCCCGCGTCCGGGGACCGTCGAGCTCCGCGAAGATGATCGACTGGAAGCGCCCGAGCGTCAGGTCGCTGTCGTTCACGCCGACGGCAATGCTCCGGCCGAGCAGCGCCGCCCGGAGATGGGCATGGGCGTTGCCGCGCTCGCAGTCGGAGTACCTCGGGTCATCGTGTCGATACCCGTCTCGCTCGGCCACCAGGCGGCCCATCAGCGCCTTCAGGTCCTCGATGAGGGCCCCCTGGAACTCGTTGAGGAACAGCGCGCAGGTCGTGTGCATCGTGTTCACGAGGGCGATGCCGCTCGTGACGGGGAACTGCTGGAGGGCGTCGCGGACGCGCTTGGTGATATCCGAGAACTCCATGCGCTCCCCGCTCGCGATCGCGAAAGAGCCGCTGAACATCTTCATCCTAGTCCTCGCCGGGGGGGATTAGCGGTGGCCGCTCGATGACGCAGTCAACGCAGGCGCGCGCACCAGATTTTGGCCACGCGATACGATAGCGAGAATGGAGGGGCAAAGTCAATTGATCGTACTACTCTACTACTCACAAGATCCGGCAGCGGTCTATCACGAATCCGTCCGCCTGGCCCTGCGCGAGGCGACCCCGAACCGTCACGCTCGCTCCCGGTGACAGTTCCTGATCGGCGGCGCACCATGCGGTGAGATGGGTCCCGTCGCCGTCCGTGAACTCGAAGCGCAGCAGCGTGTCGATCCGCGACGCGCTCGTGACACGTCCCGCCCACGTCACCTCGCGCCCGCCGTAGTCCCGATCGAACGCCTCACGCTGAGGCAGCCCTGGATCGGACCGGATGCGGTCGGCGATCTCC
>CAZWXA010000295.1:0-5340 GCA_964637755.1 uncultured bacterium
GATGGCCAATCCGGCCTTGAAACGGGCTCCCGGGGCGACGGCGCCGGTTCCGGCGCACGTTCGTCGGCCGCCGGGGGCGGGGATTGGTCGACCGCCGGGCGCGTGGCCGGACGCGTGACCGGAGGTCGGGGCGCCGCTTTGGCGACGGAGGGTGCGCGGGCCGGGCGGGGCGCCCGGGTTTCCCCGCGATCGGCGGCCGGGCCCGGCGCGGTCGCCTCGACGAGATCGACGACGATGGGCGGGCGATCGACGCCCAAGCGAACAACGCCCAGACCTCTGATCGTCACGACATGAACCACGAAGGAGAGGATCACGCCCCCGATCAGATGCCGGTTCGGCGCGCCCTCGGACCAAGACGCGCCGAGATACAACACCGCCTCCGCCCGTTGCGGGACCCGCTGAGCAGTCGCGGGCGTTCCGCCCGTCACGGGACTGGCGTTGACGGAACCCTCGTCATGCCCGTCCATTGTCCACAGGTGGTCGCGGTCAGAAGCGGGCGGCGAGCCCGCCCGGGAACGACCGCGGCGTGTGGGGCATGAAGTGAATGTCCGGCGCCCCGGCCGCAGGTTCGCCCGACCACAGAGATTCGGACTAGAACTGGTACTCTCGCCCACTCGACGTCGAACAGAGGTTCGATGCTCAGAGACGCCTCGAGGGCCTTGTCGTGATCGTGAGCAGTCGCGTCCACCAGCGTGTTGTCGCGCGCCGTCACGATCCGTTCCTCGTTCGCGGGCCGACCGTCAAAGTAGCGCATGCTGAGGCTCCCGGCAAGCCCCCCAACAATGCTGGGACCATCGGATCCTCTCGTGTGATAATAACCAAGAAAGTAATACCCGACTTGGCTCCGGCTGTCCAGGAGAATCTTCGCGGCGCGGCAGGGAGTGGTTGATGAACGTGGAGATCGTCGTGGCGATGAGTGCCTTATGCGGTCAGGCGCACCCGGAACGCGCCGTCCGGGCGCTTCTTCACCCAGAGGTACGGTCGCGCGAGCCAGTACTTCTTCCCGAGTAACTCCACGACCCGGGCCATCTCCCCCGGATCCGTCACCACGCTCGCTTCCCCGTCGAACGTCTCGGAACCGACTCTCAAGACGATGCGGCCGTTGGCCTGGACGTTGCGTGTCCAGTTCCGCTGCATCTTCATGGTGGTGAGGTACAGGTGGTCACCGTCGGCCATGAACCAGATGGTCACCTCGAACCGGCGACCACTTCTTCGGCCGATATGGGTCAGACGGCACGTTCGCTTCCTGGCGACGCGGGCGAGTCGGTCGGCCGCCGTATCCATGCACCGGCACCTCCTCCGTCGATCTGGCAGGCCCTGAAAGAGGCCCATCTGCATGGCCACGCAGGCCGGCTCCCGGCGCGAGAGAGGCGCGACGGGAAGGTGATGGTAGCATAGGCCCGGGTCGGCGACCGGGCGCGTGCGGAGGTGCTCGATTGAACAGCGGAGATGCGGGACAGCTCACCCGGCGGCACTTCCTTCGCCGCCTCGGCCTCGCGACGGGCGTGGCCCTGAGCCCGTCGCTCCTGACCGACCTCCGGGCAGTCGCCCAGCCCGCCAGGTCACTCGAAGTGGTGATCGCCGGCGCGGGGCTGGCGGGGCTCTGCGCGGCCCTCGAGCTCGAGCGCCGGGGCCATCGCTGCGTGATCCTGGAAGCCGAGACCCGGCATGTCGGCGGACGCGTCAGGACCCTGCGCTTCGAGGATGGGCTCTACGGCGAGGCCGGGGCCATGCGCATCCCGCTCGGGCACGAGCTGACCCGCCACTACGTGAAGGAGTTCAAGCTCGATCTCCGGCCCTTCGTCCAGTCCAACCCCAGGGCGTTCTACTACGCGCGGGGCCGGCGCGAGCGGATCGAGGACGTCCGGAAGCTCGGTGCCGCCTATGCGCTCGCGGAGGGCGAGCGCGACAAGAGTCCGGACGACCTCTGGGGCGACGCCGTGGTCCGGCGGCTCACGGCCCTCGCGCCCGAGGAGCGCGCCGATCTCGGCGCGGTGACCCCGGCGACGCCCGCCATCCGTGCCCTCGACCAGCAGTCGCTCCAGCAGCTCTGCGAGACCGGTGGGCTCTCCGCGGAGGCGATCGAGTTCCTCGCCGTCACCTACGGGGTGGAGACACTCACGGGGAGCGCGGCCACCGAGCACCTCCGCGAGGAGCGGGACCAGGTGTGGAGCCAGACCTTCCACGAGATCGTCGGCGGGACGGACCGCCTGCCCACCGCCGTCGCCGCGCAGCTCCGGTCCAGGCCGCGCTCCGGCTGCGAGGTCGTGCGGTTCGAGCAGGACCCGCTGCGACGGCGCGCCGCCGCCGTCTACCGCGAGGGCGACCGCCTGCGCCGGGCCGAGGGCGACTTCGTGCTGTGCACGCTGCCCTTCCCGGTGCTCGCGCGCCTCGAGACACCGGCGTTCTCCGGACCCAAGCAGCGGGCCATTCGCGAGCTGACCTACGACTCCTCCACCAAGATCCTCGCGGTGGCGAATCGCCGTGTCTGGGAGCTCGACGAGGGCATCTTCGGCGGCGGAACCTTCACGGACCTGCCGACCGGCACCACGTGGTACCCGTCGGACAACGCGGCCGCGAAGGATCCGCGGGTGTCTCGGGGGCCCGGCGTCCTGCTCGCCTCCTACACGTGGGGCCAGGCGGCGCGGCGGCTGGCCACGCTGTCCCACGCCGAGCGAAGCCGGGTGGCCCTGGGTGCGCTTCGCCACGTCCATCCGCAGCTCAGCACGGCGGGCGTGGTTCGCCGAACCGCGAGCTGGAGCTGGGACACCCATCGCTGGAGCGGGGGCGCCTTCGCGTTGTTCATGCCGGGCCAGCACACCGCTCTCCACCGCGCTGTGATCGCGCCCGAGGGCCGCATCTTCTTCGCGGGCGAGCACGCCTCGCTCACCCACAGCTGGATGCAGGGCGCCCTCGAGTCCGCCCTCGTCGCCGTGCGCGAGATGCTGGCCGAAGCCGGGCGCTGAGGGGGAAGGCGAGCTCGACGGTCCCCCGCGTCAGGGGTGGGGTTCGGAGTCAGATCAGGATCAGACCACGGCGGAGGCCGATCGTCACGGCCTCGGTACGGCTTCCTGCGCCGAGCTTCGTGAAGATGGCGGCGACGTGGAACTTCACGGTGTGCTCGGAAATCCCGAGCCGCGCGGCGATGATCTTGTTGCCCAGCCCCTCGGCCATCATGCCGAGCACTTCGGTCTCGCGCGGAGTCAGCCGTCGATCCTCGGGACGGGGGTGGAGGCGTGTGTCCGAGGACTGAACGGACCGGAGCGCCTCGAGGGCGTCGGGGTGGAGCACCACGAGGCCAGTGGCGGTGGCCCCGATCGTGGCGATGATCTCGTCCGCCGACGCGTCGCGCGGCAAGATGGCCTGCACACCTCCTCGGAGCGCGCCAGTGGCCCGGACGCTCCGGGGATCATCGGTCAGCACGACGATCCGCGGCGCGCTCGGCGCCCGGGAGAGCTCGCGCAGCACCGAGGCGAGGCGCTCGCGATCCAGATCGATCAGCAGAACGTCCGGCTGCGTGTCCGCCACCTGCTGCCCCAGCGGCACACCGGGCGTGGTTGCAAGGACCGCGAAGGTGCCGTGCCCGGCGAGGACAGCCTCGAGCCCTGCGCGGACGATCGCGGTGGCGGCCGCGATGAGGACCGTCGTCACGGCGTAGAGGCCGGCGCCCCTCTGCGATGAACGGCGACGTCGCACGCCATGAGGTCGCCGGCGAGGGCCGGCCGCGGAGGACCCGAGGGCTCGATGGTCGCCATGTCAGCGTCTCCGCTCGGGCCGTTCCCCGACCGTGATCGAGACGTCGAGCGGTGCGCCAGCGCGGACGAGGGTGGCGCCGACCGTCGAGCCGACGCGCTCGGGGCCGAGGACCGCCTGGACGTCATCCGTGTCGCCGACGGGGACCCCGGCCAGCACGACCAGCACGTCTCCGATGAGCAGGCCGGCGCGCGCAGCGGGGCCGTCAGGCTCCACGTTGACGATGATCAGACCGCGGTCGGTCGCCGGCTCGAGCCCACGCGTGAGCGCCTCGGGCAGACGGACGGGCTGCATGCCGAGGCCGAGATACCCGCGGGTGATGTGCCCCTTCTTCAGGAGCTCGTCGACGACGCGGGTGACCGTCGAGGCGGGAATCGCCAGCTGCATGTGGCGCGACAGACCGGATGTGTTGATGCCGACCACGCGACCCTGCACGTCCACGAGCGGCCCTCCCGAGAAGCCCGGGTAGAAGGTCAGGTCCAGCCGGACGAACCGATCGATGTGGCCGCCACGCCGGGTGCGCCAGCCGCCGTCGAGGGCGCTGATCACGCCCCAGCTCGCGCTCGGACCCGGGCCGAGCGCCAGCACGATGTGTCCGACCTTCAGCGCCGCGGCGTCGCCGATCTCGGCCGTGAGCAGGTCGTCGGTTTGCCCCGTCAGCACGGCGAGGTCGGTGCTCGGGTCCCGGCCGGCCAGCGTGGCCGGAACGGTGCGGCCGTCAGGCCGGGTGATCGTGATCTCCTCTTCGACTCTCACGGTGTGATCGGCGGTGACCACGACGCCCGGCCGCCAGTGGACGCCGGTTGAGGGGAGTCGTGGCCGCGCGTTGACCGCCACGACAGCGCGACCGGCACGCTCGACGGCGCCGGCCAGATCGTTCGAGAGCGACAGCAATGTGTCCATCCGGTTCCTCCCAGGGGTGTGATGTCCGACTTCCAGCATGCCGGACGCGGCGACCGCTGGGAATCGGCCGAATGGCCAGGGCGGCCCCGGGCGGCAGCGCTCGAGGAGAGCCGGCTGTCGCCGGCACCTCAGCGCCCCGGCGGGATTGCCCGCTCGAGGTCGAGGCTGGCCTCGTCGGCGAGGCGCGCGAACTGACGGAGGTCCTCGTCGTCGAAGGTCCGGCCGGCCCCGTCGAGGAGGCCGAGGGCGCCCCGCACAACCCCGCCCACCCGGAGCGGCGCGGCCGCCACCGAGCGGAGGCCTTCGCTCTCGAGTCGCTCCCGCAGCCACGCGGCGATCGGGACCCGCGGGTCGGCGAGGAGATCGGGCGACCACACCGGCCGGCCCTCGGCCACCGCGCGCCCCGCCATCCCGACCCCAGCCGCGAGCGCGCGACCGAGCCATCGGTCGGCGCCGCCCTCGCCCGCAGACGCGATGCAGGTCAGGCTCTCCGAGCCCGTGTCCCGCCAGAAGAGGGCCGCTCGCCGGACCCCGAAGCGGTCGCGCGCGGTGCTCACCACGTGCGCTGCGGCGGCCGCGAGGCCAGGTAACGGTGCGTCGAGGAATCCTGGGCGCTCCATCGACATCAGCACTCCTCCGGCGCCGCGTGGGCTGTCAACGCCTGCGCCCTCGCCGGTCCATCTC
>CAZWXA010000296.1:0-2162 GCA_964637755.1 uncultured bacterium
GGCGTCATCATGCTGGTGGGCATCGTGAAGAAGAACGCCATCATGATGATCGACTTCGCGCTGGACGCGGAGCGGGCGGGCAAGAGCCCGGCGGCGGCGATCTACGAGGGGTGTCTGCTCCGGTTCCGCCCGATCATGATGACCACGATGGCGGCGCTGCTCGGCACGCTGCCGATCGCGCTCGGGATCGGGGCCGGCGCCGAAGCCCGCCGCCCCCTCGGCCTCGCCGTCGTGGGCGGTCTGCTCGTGTCGCAGCTCCTGACCCTCTACATCACCCCCGTGCTGTACCTGTACATGGGGTCGGTTCAGCGGCGAGTCACCGCGGCCCGGAGACGCGTGTGGAGCCTGGTGCGACCGCCGCAACCGTCGGAGCTGTGACGCCGGGCCGGCGCGTCCGGCTCCTCAATACCCCTTGCGCTTGTCGACGAGGGCCAGGAGCGGCTGGCCGGCGCGGAGGCGGCGGAGGTTCTCGCAGAACACCTGGACCGCGCGGGCGGCCCGGCGGGGCGAGCCGCCCGCGGTGTGAGGGGTGATGATCACGCGAGGGTGTGTCCAGAGCCGGTGCCCGGGGGGAAGCGGCTCGGGGTCGGTCACGTCGAGCCCGGCGCCCCAGATGAGGTCCTGGTCGAGCGCCGCCATCAGGTCGTCGCCGTAGACGATCTCGCCCCGCGTCACGTTGATCAGGATCGCGCGCGGCCGCATCTGGCGGAAGAGGTCGCGCGTGAAGAGATGGCGGGTGGCCTTCGTGAGGGGCAGCGCGATCACGACGACGTCGGCCGCCGCGAGCAGCTCGGGAAGGCGCTCGGGCTTCCAGATCCCCGCGACTCCGGGCTCGGGCGGCACGTGCTCGATGTCGATGGCCAGCACGCGCATCCCGAAGGCGAGCGCGCGCCGCGCCACCTCGCGTCCCGTGCCGCCGAAGCCGAGGATGCCCATGGTCTCCTCGAACAGCTCCCGCTGCTCGAGGCGGATGGGCTCGCGCTGGCGGTAGTCCGGGTCGCGGAGCGCCGTGTGGATGCCGCGCGTGAGGCCGAGCAGCAGGCCGAACGCGTGCTCGGCCAGGTGAACGCCGACCTGCCCCTTCTCGCTCGCGAGGATCACGTCGCTCAGGACCAGCTCCGGCGAGAGGATGCTGTCGACGCCGGCGCCGAGCGCGTGGTAATAGCGCAGTCGCCCGTTGCAGGCGTAGACCTCGGGGAGCACGCGGCCGAAGAGCACCTCGGCGTCGGCGATCTCGACGCGCTGGCGCTCGGCGTCGCGCGCCTCGGCCAGCGTCGCGGCCGGGCCCGCGGCGGCGAGGATCAGGGCGCGCTGCTCGCCGCTGAGCGACGGGACGGTCAGGTTCGGGGCGTAGAGAATTTTCACGGGTCCTCCCTCGGAGCCATCGGCATCCGGTCGCGCACGGTGGACAGCGCCGCCGGCGACCGGGTCACCTGAGCAGGGTGTTCAGGAGCCTGGCCAGCCGCACTCCCGCCCTGGCCAGCTGCCGGTCGACCACCGGCTCGTTGGCGTCGTAATACGCGCCGCCGAGACGCTTGCTCGCCGGGATCCGGTACGCGTGCGCCGCGGCGGACCTGTGCGCCTCGAGCGCCCAGCTGATCGTGGTCCCGCCCTGGAGGGCCGCGACGCGCTGCCCGGCAAGCCACCCCTCCAGGTGACGGGCGTAGTCGGTCTCACCGAGGTCCATCTTGGCGATGAGGCCGCTGTCCCAGACCCTGTGCAGGTCGGTGGCCTGCCTGAAGAACGTCACCGCCACGGTGTTGCCGCCCCGGTCGTTGTCATTCGCGCAGTGGAGCGGCTGATGAAGGTCTCCGACCAGGTGGACGATGAACTTCAGAGCCTCGGCGCGGCTCGCGCTCTCCGCCGCTCGGTCGGCGAGGACCCCCTTGAAGCGCTCGATCGCCGCGACGATGCAATCTCCGAGCGGGGTGCTCCGGCAGTCTCGGGCCGGGGCGTAGCGTGTCGCCCGCCGCGGGATGTTGACGAAGTGCCAGAGCGTGGTCTCGGGGCGCTGCTCGCGGACGTCGTCGGCCCAGCTCGCGACCGCCGCGAGCGCATCCCCGCCGAGCAGCGTCGCCACCTGCGCTCGCGCATCGGCCGAGAGCCGCGCGTCGGCGACCAGCGCGACGACAGCATGCCCCTCGGGTCCCCACGCGAGGGCG
>CAZWXA010000296.1:2262-5331 GCA_964637755.1 uncultured bacterium
GGCCCCGCCGCGGGCCGCGAGGGTCTTTTGCTTTGTTCTCCGGCAGTGTAATCTGCTTCGGGCGCGGCGGAGCGAGAAAACCGGGCTCGCCACGTCCCGAATTTCGAGAGCGCTCATGACTGGAGCAGGCTGGAGGACTCACGGAAACCCCTTCGACTGACCGATCCGGCACCGAGACCCGGCCCCTGCGTGTCGCGATCGTCGGCGCCGGCCCGACCGGGTTCTACGCGGCCGACCACCTGTTCCGGCAGCAGGGGCTCGTCGTCGAGGTCGACATGTTCGATCGCCTGCCGACGCCGTTCGGACTCGTCCGCGCCGGCGTGGCGCCCGATCACCAGAAGATCAAGTCCGTCACGGCCACGTTCGACAAGGTCGCCGCCCATCCGAGGTTCCGGTTCTTCGGCGGCGTCGAGCTCGGCAAGGACCTGGCGGTCGAGGACCTGCGGGCGCACTATCACCAGATCTTCTATGCGACGGGCGCCCAGACGGACCGGCGCATGGGGATCCCCGGGGAGGATCTCCAGGGAAGCCACCCGGCGACGGAGTTCGTGGCCTGGTACAACGGGCACCCGGACTACCGCGACTGCGAGTTCGATCTCTCCCAGGAGCGCGCGGCGGTCGTCGGCGTCGGCAACGTGGCCGTCGACGTGGCGCGCATCCTGTGCCGGTCGCCCGAGGAGCTGGCCACCACGGACATCGCGGACTATGCCCTCGAGGCCCTGCGGAAGAGCCGGGTGAGGGAGGTGTCCCTGCTCGGCCGGCGCGGGCCGGCGCAGGCGGCGTTCACCAATCCGGAGGTCAAGGAGCTGGGCGAGCTGGCCGACGCGGATGTCTTCGCCCTGCCGGAAGAGGTCGAGCTGGACGAGCTGAGCCGGGCCGCCGTCGAGCAGAGCCAGGACCGCGCGCTCGTGAAGAAGGTCGGGATCCTGCAGGCCTACGCCAAGCGGACGCCGAGCGGCAAGTCCCGGAAGCTGATCTTCCGCTTCCTCGTGTCACCGGTCGAGCTGATCGGTGACCAGGCGGGCCGGGTCACGGCGATGCGCCTGGTCAGGAACAGGCTCTACGCGACCAGCACGGGAACCCTGCAGGCGAAGGCGACCGATCAGGTCGAGGAGCTGCCGGTCGGCCTCGTCTTCCGCTCCGTCGGGTACCGCGGCGTGCCGCTGCCGGGAGTGCCCTTCGACGAGCGCGGGAACGTCATCCTCAACGACCAGGGGCGCGTCCTCGATCCAGGGACGCGGCAACCAGTCATCGGCGAGTACACCGGCGGCTGGATCAAGCGCGGCCCCACGGGGGTCATCGGCACGAACAAGCCGGACGCCGCGGAGACCGTCGCCTGCATGATGAAGGACCTGGCGAGCGGGCTGACCCTCGATCCCGCCGAGCCCGACCCGGCCGCCGCCGAGCGGCTCGTGCGGCAGCGCCAGCCGCGGTACTTCTCCTACCAGGACTGGCGCCGGCTCGACGAGATCGAGGTGGCGCGGGGCCGGGCAGCGGGGCGGCCCCGCGTCAAGTGCACGAGCGTCGAGGAGATGCTGGCGGCGCTCGGCCGCGCGTGAGACGCTCGCGGCGATCGCGTCGTCTTCAGAGCCCGTGAACAAACAGGCTCGCGGGATCCCGCGGGGGGGCGGGGGACCGGCGGTCGCTCCCCCCCGACGTTGGTCAGCAAGGCGGCCGGCGAGGTTGCTGACCGACCGGGTCATCCTGGTCGAGGCGACGTGAAGAATCGATGCTCACGACGACCCGGTGGGGGGCGTCGGGGAGGAGCGGCGGCCGCTCCCCCCGACGTTGATTAGCCCGACCGGCCCCGAGCCGGGCGCCGTACCACGGAGGCAGGGAGATGGCGGAGAACACGCTGGCCGACGTCGGCCTGATCGGTCTGGCCGTCATGGGCCAGAACCTGGCGCTCAACATGGCGGACCACGGGTTCCGGGTGGCCGTGTACAACCGGACGGCCGAGACGATGCGGAAGTTCGTCGCGGAGCACCCGGACACGCCCGGTGGGCTCCACGCGTGCGAGGCGCTCGACGCCTTCGTCGGGGCGGTCAGGCCTCCGCGGAGGATCGTCGTCCTGGTCAAGGCGGGCAAGCCCGTCGACGACGTGATCGCGCAGCTTCTGCCGCTCGTGAAGCCGCGCGACATCATCATCGACGGCGGCAATTCCCTCTGGACCGACACGATCCGGCGCGAGCGAGACCTCGTGGCCCGCGGCGTCCACTTCGTCGGCTCCGGCGTCTCCGGCGGCGAGGAGGGCGCCCGGTTCGGCCCGTCGCTCATGCCGGGGGGCGCGCCGGAGGCCTGGCGGGAGCTGCGGCCGATCTGGGAGGCGATCGCCGCCAAGGTCGACGAGCGGACCGGCCGGCCCCTGGAGGGCGCCGCGCCCGGGAAGCCGGTCGTGGGCGGTATCCCGTGCACGGCCTACATCGGTCCCGACGGCGCCGGCCACTACGTCAAGATGGTGCACAACGGCATCGAGTACGGCGACATGCAGCTGATCTGCGAGGCGTACTTCCTGATGAAGCGGCTCCTCGGCCTGGCGCCCGACGAGATGAGCCGGGTCTTCTCGGACTGGAACCAGGGCGATCTCGACTCGTTCCTCATCCAGATCACCGCGGACGTGCTCCGGCAGCGTGATCCCGCGAAACCCCGGAAGTTCCTGGTCGACTCGATCCTGGACGCCGCCGGTCAGAAGGGCACCGGCAAGTGGACGAGCGTCAACGCGCTCGACCTGGGCGTTCCCGCGCCGACGATCGCCGAGGCGGTCTTCGCCCGCTGCGTGAGCGCCCTCAAGGACGAGCGCGTCGCCGCCAGCAGGAAGCTCGGAGGACCGAAGTTCAGCTATCGCGGCGGCAGGAAGAAGCTCGTCGAGGCGATCCGCGACGCGCTCTACTGCTCGAAGATCTGCTCCTACGCCCAGGGCTTCGCCCTCATGACCCAGGCGCAGAAGGAGTACGGCTGGCGGCTCGACCTCGGCCGGATCGCGATGATCTGGCGGGGCGGCTGCATCATCCGGGCGCGGTTTCTCCAGAAGATCGCGGAAGCGTACGACCGCGATCCCGGCCTCGTCAA
>CAZWXA010000297.1:0-5323 GCA_964637755.1 uncultured bacterium
CTCTCGGCCCCGACCAGCGCGAGGCGGACATCGTCGTCGAGCGACAGGCTCTCCAGGATCTCGCCGAGCGGGCGGTCGAGGAGCGCGTCGATCATCGAGAACAGGCCCATCAGGAACAGGTCGTGGGCGCGGTCGCCGAGCCCGGCCCGGGCGCCCAGGTACTCGCAGAACTTCGCGCGGACCACGGAGTCGACGACGAGCTGGAACGCCTTGTCGAGTCCCATGTCCGCGAGGGCGACCACCGAGACCCATCGCTTCACCGCGCTCTCGCCGAGCATCATCAGCGCGTGCTGAACCGTCTCGATCCGCCGGAACCCGAATGCGACGGTGTTCATGTACTTCAGGAGCTTGTAGGTGAGGGACACTTCCCGCTTGATCAGCGCCTCGATCTGCCAGAAGTCCGTCTCCGGCGCGTGGATCTCCTGCAGGAGCCGCAGGAGGTTGAGCTTGGAGGCCGGGACGTTCTTGCCCGAGAGGATCACCGGCTTGCTGAAGAAGTACCCCTGGAAGTAGTGGTACCCGGCCTCCATCGCCAGGGCGAAATCCTCCGGCGTCTCCACCTTCTCGGCGAGCAGCTTGAGCCCCCTGGGCCGGAACCTGCGCACGACTTCCCTCCGCTCGGCGGGGCCGTTCAGCAAGAAGTCGACCTTGATGATGTCGGCCAGGCCGGCGAGCCGCTCCGAGCCGACCCCGAGCACGAAGTCGTCGAGGGCGAGCCGGTGCCCCGCGGCCTTCAGGCCGAGACAGGCGTCGACGACCTCGTCGTCGGGCGGCACGTCCTCGAGGATCTCGACCACGATCTGATGCTTCGGCAGGATCGTCGCGTATCCGTTGACGAGCGTGTCGCGGGTGAAGTTGACGAACGCGGGCTTGCCGCCGGTGATCGAGTCGAGGCCGAGCGTCAGGAAGCTCGTGTCGATGACGCTGAGGGACGCCTGATCGGGGTTCGAGGAGCTGAACACGTTGGTCGGGCCGGAGCGGAAGAGCAGCTCGTAGGCGTATGTCCGCCGGAAACGGTCGAAGATCGGTTGCCGGGCCACGAAGACGTCCATCGCGCGCGAGCACTCCGGCGGGGTTGCCGGCGGAGAGCTCCCTCGAACACCATCGGCACGGAAGCGCCATGAGTTGAGCGGCAGCACCGCGACGCGAGGCACCCGACGGCGGAGACGGGCGGAGCAACGGTCGGAGGTACGGCCAGAGGCGTTCGGCGATGAGCGCGTGGCCCGCGCCGTTGGGGTGAATGCCGTCGGCCTGGTTGAGGCGCCCGACCGCGGCGACGCCCTCGAGCAGGAAGGGCACGAACGCGACGTCCCTCCGCCGGGCCAGGTCGCGGAACACGCCCGCGAAGGCCCGTCCGTACGCCTCGCCGTAGTTCGACGGAAGGCGCATCCCCGCGAGGAGGACACGGGCGCCGGCGGCACGGCACCGCCCGACGATCTGATCGAGGTTCTTCCGCATCGCGGCCACGCTCTGCCCCCGCAGGCCGTCGTTGGCCCCGAGGGCGACGATGACGACCTCCGGCCTGGCGCGGAGCACCCAGTCCATCCTGCGCAGCGCGCCGGCGCTGGTGTCTCCGCTGACTCCCGCGTTGACGACGCGATACCGGTACCCCTCGCGCCGCAGGCGCTGCTCGATCCGGGCGGGGAACGCCTCCTCGGGAGCGACACCGAGTCCGGCCGTCAGGCTGTCTCCGAGCGCCACGATGACGCGCTCGCCCTGACCTGGCGTCGGACCCTCGCGCCGGGCGCCACGATCGACCTCGCCGCTGTCGGCTGCGTACGCCCGGGACAGCGCGAGCGCACAGACGAGCAGGGCCAGGCGGAGCACGGTCATGGAGCCAGTGTAGTATGCACGGTGATGATGATCCGGGTCCGCGACCTCGTCATGCGCCTCGCGAGTGGCGGGCACCCGGTGACCATCCTGGACGGAATCTCGCTCGACGTGCCGAGGGGAGAGTTCCTCGCGGTGACCGGGCCGTCGGGGAGCGGCAAGTCGACCCTGCTGGGACTCATCGCGGGCCTGGATCAACCCACCCGGGGCTCGATCGTGGTGGATGGTGTCGAGATCACGGCGCTCGGCGAGGATGCGCTGGCCAGGGTCCGCCGCGAGAAGATCGGCTTCGTGTTCCAGTCCTATCACCTGATCCCGACGCTCACCGCGGCCGAAAACGTCGCGGTGCCGATGGAGCTCGGCGGGCTCGCCGGCATTCCCACGCGCGCCGGCGAGCTGCTCGACGCGGTCGGGCTCGCCGGGCGCGGCCACCACTACCCGGCCCAGCTTTCCGGAGGGGAACAGCAGCGGGTGGCGCTCGCCCGCGCCGTCGCGCTCCACCCCGCCCTCCTGCTCGCCGACGAGCCCACGGGCAACCTTGACTCCGCCACCGGCGCCCAGATCATCGACCTCCTGCTCGGGCTCCGGCGCGAGTCCGGAAGCACGCTCGTGCTCGTCACCCACGACCCCGCGCTCGCCCACCACGCGGACCGCGTGGTGATGCTGCGCGACGGCCGAGTCACGGGCGAGCGGCGCCCCGCTCGCAGCGTGAGCGCCTGAGCCGGATCCCGCAGGGCGCGGAGACCGACGCGATCGCGTCTCCACAGCCATGGGCGGGGTCCTTTCCCGTTCGAGCGTGACGGCTCGAACCGCCCCCGCGGACCGGTACCCTTCGCGGGGGGCTCGCGGGCGGCTGTACCCATCGTTCCCGCTCCGAATGGCCTGGCGGGAGACCCGCGCGGGCTACCGGCACTTCGTCGCCCTGCTCGCGTGTATCTCGCTCGGCGTCGCGGCGCTCGTCGGCGTCGGCAGCTTCGCGACCAGCCTGGACCGCACGCTCGGGCGCGAGGCCAGGACGCTGCTCGGCGGCGACCTCGATCTCCGCGCCACGAGACCGCTCGATCCCGGGGCCGATCAGGGGCTCGAGCGCCTCCAGCACGAGGGGGCTCTCGTCACGCGAGTCCGGGAGATGGTCGGCATGAGCCGGAGGGCAGACGGCCGGACCCAGCTCGTCGAGCTGAAGGCCGTCGGAGAGGGCTATCCGCTCTACGGGCGGGTCGAGACGACCCCGCCGCGGCCGCTCGGCGCGCTCCTCCGCGATCGCGGCGCGGTCGTCGAGGCATCGCTCCTGAGCCGGCTCGGGCTCCACGTCGGCGACCCACTCACGATCGGCGACGCGACGCTCACCATTCGCGGCGTCCTCCTGCGGGAACCCGACCGCGCGGCCGGGTTCGTGCATCTCGGCCCGCGCGTGCTGATCGGCGCGCTGGCCCTGGACCAGACCGGGCTCATACAGGTCGGCAGCCGGGTCCGCTACCGCACGCTGGTCAGACTTCCCCCCTCGACGCCGCCCCACACAGCGCGCGACGCACTGGCCCGGGCGCTGGCCGATCCCACGATGCGCGTGGTCTCGTTCGACGAGGCGCAGCCGGGCCTCCGGCGCGTCTTCGCCCAGCTCACGACGTATCTGGGGCTCGTCGGGCTCGTGAGCCTGCTCGTCGGCGGGATCGGCGTGGCGTCGGCCGTCAGCACCTTCATCCGGCGGCGCCGGCCGACGATCGCCATCCTCAAGTGCCTGGGGGCCGGCTCGCCCGCGCTGCTCGCGACCTATCTCGTCCAGACGCAGGCGCTGGGCCTCGCCGGGAGCCTCGCGGGGGCGGGACTCGGCGTGGCCGTGCAGCCCCTCCTCGCCCGGCTCGTCGCGGACATGCTACCGTTCGGGATCGAGGCGGGCCTGGACCTCTGGACCGTGACCCGGGGAGTCCTGATGGGTGTCCTCGCGACGCTTCTCTGCGGCCTCTGGCCGCTTCTCGAGATCCGCACCGTCCCCCCGTCGCTCATCCTGCGCCAGGAGGTGGAGGCGCGTCCGCGCTCGGCGCGCCGACCCTGGCTCGCGGCGCTGCCGATCGCGGGCGGCCTCGCCCTCCTCGCCTTCTGGCAGGCCGGCTCGTTCAGGGTGGGGGCGATATTCCTCGCCGCAGCGGTCACCGCGCTAGCCGCGCTCGGTCTGATCGCCAGGCTCCTCGCCCGCCTCGCGCGCGCCGCGCCCCCGCTCCTCGGCTTCGCCTGGCGCCACGGGCTCGCCGGGCTTCACCGGCCCGGCGGCCACGCGACGGGCGTGATCGTCGCGCTCGGCGTCGGCGTCATGCTCCTCGTCGCGGTCGCGCTCCTCGAGGCGAGCCTCGGCCGGCAGGTGGACCACGAGAGGCGCCGCGAGACCCCGTCGTTCTTCTTCGTCGACATCCAGCCCGACCAGCGCGACACCTTCCTCAGGATCGTCAGCGGCGTCACGGGCGGCCGCCCGCCGGACACGACGCCGATCGTCCGCTCCCGCCTCGCGGCGATCAACGGGGTCCCCGTCACGCGCGAGATGATCGACGAGCGACGCGACCGGGGGGACGAGCGGACCTGGTACCTCACGCGGGACTACCTGCTCACGTGGGCCGCGGAGGCTCCCGCCACGAACGTCGTCTCGCGCGGACGCTGGTGGACCCCGGCCGAGGCCGCCGTACGGCCGCGCGTCTCGGTGGAGGAGGATGCCGCCCGGTACCTCGGCGTCTCGGTCGGCGACACGCTCGCGTTCGACATCCAGGGCGTGCGAGTCGAGGGCGAGGTGATGAGCCTGCGGAAGGTCGACTGGCAGACGCTCTCGACCAACTTCTTCGTGGTCTTCTCCCAGGGCGCCCTGGACGGGGCGCCCCGGACCTACGTCGCGACGGCTCGCGTGCCCGGCTCGGCCGAGCCTGGCCTCCAGGACGCGGTCGTCACCGCCCTCCCCAACGTGACGGCCATCCCCGTGCGCGACGTTCTCGAGCAGGTGGCCGAGGTACTGGACCGGATCGCCTTCGCCATCCGGGCGATCGCACTCTTCAGCATCGGGGCGGGACTGAGCGTGATGGGGGGAACCCTCGCGGCGAGCCGCTACCAGCGCCTCTACGAATCGGTGATCCTGCGCACGCTCGGGGCGACGCGGGGTGCCGTGGCCCGCACGTTCGCCGTGGAGTACGCGTGTCTCGGCGCCGCCGCCGGGCTCGGTGGCACCCTCCTGGCACTGGCGCTCTCGTGGATCGTTCTGCGGTTCGTCCTGGAGACCCCGTGGAGCTTCGAGCCGGTGCCGCTAGCCCTCGGCGTCATGCTCGCGACCTCGGTCTCGCTCGCGGTCGGCTTCGGGGCGACCTTCACGCTCCTCGGCCAGAAACCGCTCTCCGTCCTCCGCCGCGAGTGATTGACTATTAACCTCGGGGGGAGCGACCGCCGCTCCCCCCGACTCCCCCCACCGGGACCCACCGGGACCCGCCGACCGGCCCCGAGGCCCCCGCGGATTCGGCGTTGG
>CAZWXA010000298.1:0-5308 GCA_964637755.1 uncultured bacterium
GGTTGCCCGAGTGGGCCAGCCGCAGCTCCTCCGCGACGGCGCCGGGGAGCGCGCCCGGCGTCAGCGTCAGGCCGTAGCGAACGCTCCGGCGGCTGATCACGATGGACGCGTAGCCCGTGCTCCCGCCGCTGTGGGCATGGGCGAGCGTCAGCGCGCCCGCGATGCCGCCGAGGCCGAGGCAGGCGAGGAGGGGCGCCCCCGCGCGGCCGGCGCGCCTCACCGCGTCCCGGCCGCGTCGAGCACGCGCTCCCATTCCTGGCCGACGAAGCGCGACATCAGGTGAACCTCGTCGTGCCCCCGGAGCCGCATGTACTGCAGGACCGTCTGGGGATTCGGCGCGCCGAAGCCGGCCTCGAGCACCGGCCGGCCACCCTCGAAGAGCGCCACCGTGTAGCGGGGCGGGTCGAGGCCGTACTCGGTGAGCGGTGTTCCCTGGTACTCGTCCCGCCCGATCACCCGGATGGGCGCCGACCGGTGCATGAATTTCAGCGAGTTCTCGAGGCGCGCGACGAGTGGCGGAGGCGCGGGAGCCGCCCCTGGCTCGGCCGTCCAGCCGCTCGAGGCGCGGACGAAGACCAGCCGCCGGCCGCCCGCCGCCAGCTCGACCCGACTGATCCGGTCGGGCGTCACCGCGAGCACGCCGCCGGCCTCGAACTTCACGAGCCAGGTGCTCTCGGGTTCCCGCCCGAACCAGACCATCGCCGCGATGAACCCGACCGCGACCAGGGCGGCCGTGGCCGCCGGCCATCGCCGGCGGCGTCGAGCTACCTCCGCCGCCACCACACCGCCGCTCCCGCCAGGACCACGCTGAGCGGCAGCAGGACTTCCACGGCGAGGAAGACGCGCTGCATCTGGCGCTTGGTCAGGAGCACCATCGTCGGCACCGGGATGCGCGAGGCCACCACGGCGGAGCGCTCCTCCCTGACGAGCCAGCGCACGATCGAGAGCGCGAGGTCGCTGTTGGCCATGTACGGGAAGAACGAGTTGCTCGCGAAGTCTCCGTCGCCCACGAGCACCAGGCGGAACGGCCGCGCGTCCGCCGGCGCGCCCGGCCAGCGGCCCTCGGCCGCCACGGCGAGCAGGCGCGGCCCCCGCGTCTCGCTCGCGGTGGACGGGGCCGCCGCGCCCGCCTGGCCCGGGCGCCGCTCCTCCACGGGCTCGACGCGCTTGGTGTAGCTCTCCTTGCTGCTCTGGAAGAGCGGGGTCACGCTCACGCCGGCGGGCGGAGTGGTCAGCGTGAGCGCGCGCACTCCCGGATAGAAGGTGAGGGAGACGGTCTTCGTGATCGGATGGGTCTCGTAGACCGGCACCGCGACCATCTCGGGATCGGTGGAGTAGTGGTCGAGCGGATCGACCACCACCTCCTGGGTGAGCCCGAGGCCGAGCCGGGCGAGCCCGGCGGCCAGCCGAGGCTCCAGCACGAAGCCGAGGTCGTACAGGAAGAGTGCCGAGCCGCCGCGGGCGACGTAGGAGATGAGCGCGTCGCTCTCGCCGGGCAGGTAGGTCGTGCGCGGGTTGGCGTCGACGACGGCGGCGCAGTCCTCGGGGATGCCGGGCAGCGTGGCGAGGATCACCTTCCGGACGTCGTACCCCTGCGCCTCGAGGGCGCGCCGCATCCGTCCGATGCCGTGACCGGGCGCCTGGACCAGCGCGGAACCCCCCTCCCCGTGGCTGTGCGCCTGCAGCGTCTCGAAGTGGGTGTGGTACTCGAAGCTGTCGACGGGATACTCGTTGTGGCCCTCGATGAAGCACACCGTGACCACGCGCTGCCGGAGCACCCGCTGGATGCCGAGGGCGATGTCGTTCTCGTCCGTGCTCTGTACCAGGATCCGCCGGCCGTCGGCCTCCACCACGGCCGCGTTGTAGAGGCGGATGCCGTAGGTCTCGGCCATCGTCGGCTGCTTGTCGGGGTCGATCGTGCGAACGCGGAGCCGGGGGTTGCGCCGGCCGAGGACCTCCACGATGTCCTTGGCGCGGCGGCCGTTCTGGTCCTGCGACTGGTAGAAGTACGCCAGCGCGACCTCGCGGGTGAGCCCGTCCACGACCGCCTCCGCCTGCCGCGACGGCGTGAAGACCTGCTCGCGGGTGAGGTCGAAGTGGACGTCGTGGAGGTAGAGCGCGGCGCTGGCGAGCGCGGCCACCCCGAGCGCGCCGAGCGCGACGGCCCAGGCGTAGAGGAGCGCCTTGACCCTCGAGACCCGGGGCTGCAGCGGGAGCCGCACCGCGAGGACGAAGAGCACGAGGATGGCCACGCACCAGCCGGCGAACCAGAGCGTGTTGACGAGGTCCTGGCGGCTCATGCTCGGCTAGCGCCTGGCCAGCGACCGGACGCTCAGGAAGAGGCCGGTGGCGATCACGCTCAGGAAGAAACCGACGTCGGACAGGTAGAGCGCCCCCGTGGCGAACGGCCGGAAGTGGCCGAGCAGGGAGAAGCCCATCACGATCGTGTCGAAGGGGGAGGGAAGCAGGTAGGCCATGGAGTCCACCATCCACAGGAGCAGGAAGAGGCCGAGGGAGACCACGGCCGCCACGATCTGGTTCGACGTGAGCCCCGAGACGACGAGCCCGACGGCGATGAGCGCGCCTCCCAGGAGCAGGAGGCCGAGGTACCCGCTGTAGATCGGCCCCCAGTCCGGGTCGCCGAAGAGCCCGAGGACGATCGAGTAGCTCGAGGTCAGCGCGAGCATGAGCGCCACGATCGCCAGCGTCGCGACGAACTTGGCCAGCACGATCTCGATCTCCCGGATCGGCGCCGTGAGGAGCAGCTCGAGCGTCCCCTGCCGACGCTCCTCGGCGAAGAGTCGCATGGTGAGGATCGGCACGATCAGGAGGAAGAGGACGGACGTCTGGAAGAAGATGTGCACGAGGGAGCCGTTCTTGTTCAGGAACAGGACGGCGGTGAACGTGTAGCCGAGGAGGAGCAGGAAGACGGTGACGATCGCGTACGCGATCGGAGAGGAGAAGAGGGCCTTCGTTTCCTTCTGGAGGAGCGTCCCGAAGACCCTCACGCCGCCGGGGTCCCGCTCTCACCGGTGAGCCGGAGGAAGAGGGCCTCCAGGTCCACCGGGGCCTCGCTCAACTCCAGCATCCCGAAGCCGCCGCCCACGAGCGCGGCCGCCAGCGCCTCCGCCACGGGCACAGGCTCGGCCTCGACGAAGTAGGTCGCGAGGTCCGTCCGGAAGGCCCGCTCGACGCTGACCCCCAGGACGCCCTTGACGCTCGCGAGAACGGCCCGGATCTCGTCCTCGGGGCCCCGCACCCGCAGGCGCAGGCGTTGCCGCGAGTCCTCGCTCCGGAGCGTGTGCACCGCCAGGAGGCGCCCGTTCAGGAGGATCGCCGCCCGGTCGGCGACCTTCTGGATCTCGCCGAGGATGTGCGAGGTGACGAGGATCGTGTGGGCGCCGGCGAGCGACCGGATCAGCTCCCGCATCTCGATGATCTGGCGGGGGTCGAGCCCGTTGGTGGGCTCGTCGAGGACGAGCACGTCGGGGCGGTTCAGCAGGGCCTGCGCGATCGCCACGCGCTGGCGGAAGCCCCGCGAGAGCCGGCCGATCTGCACCCCCGCCACCGCGCCGAGCGCGAGCCGCTCGCAGGCGCCGTCGACCTCCTGCCGCGCCGCCGCCCCCGAGAGCCCCTTGATCCGCGCCATGAAGCCGAGAAACTCGCGCACGCCCATCCCGCCATAGAGGGGCGCGTCCTCGGGCACGTACCCGACCCGCCGGCGCGCCGGGAGCGCGTCGTCCACAACGTCGAGGCCGGCCACGCGGACCGTGCCCGAGGACGGCCGGAGATAGCCCGTGACGATGCGGAGGATCGTGGTCTTTCCGGAGCCGTTGGGCCCGAGCAGGCCCATGACCTCGCCCGGGTTGACTTCGAGGGAGACCCGGTCGACCGCAAGCCGGGGGCCGTACCACCTGCTGAGCTGATCGGCGACGATGACCGGGGTCATTCAGCGAGGACGAGCGTTCACGACAGCGGCGGGGCCGTCACCGGCCCCGCCGCGGTGTGTCCTGCGAGGAACGACGGGTGTGTCAGCTTACTCGAACCGCTGCGGCCCCATCGTCCGCGACTTGCCGGCCGGGCCATCCGGGTCGTGGGCGGTGAAGAAGGTCGCCCCTTCCATCGCCTGCATCTGCCGGATGAACTCGTAGGCGTTCAGGATCCCGGTCGGGTCGTACGCCAGCACGACCTCGGGCAGGAGGTTCTTCGTCACGTTCTCGGCGAAGTAGACGTTGTCGCTGGTGAGGATGACCGTCCCGGTCTTCGGGAGCCGGACCACCATCATCTGGCTGCCCGGGGTGTGGCCGACCCACCGCTTGACGACCGCGCTGCCGTCCCCGAAGAGATCCAGATCGCCGTTGAGCTGGATGACCTTCACCTTGTTGGGCAGGCTCGCGCCGAGGTCGCTGCGCAGGTAGGCGACGTCGCCGGGGATGTACGGGCCGGCGGTGCCGGGCTCGGGCCAGAAGGCGTTCCGGATCTCGTCCTTCTGGGCGACGAGCGTCGAGTTCTGGAACTGCCAGGCGTTGCCGCCGTGGTCGAGGTGGAAGTGGCCGACCACGACGTACCTGATGTCATTCGGCGTGAGACCGATCTTGGCGAGCTGGGCGGCGATCGCCACGTCCGGCGTCCGGACCGGGTTGATGCCCGCGATGAAGGGGCCCCAGTACCCCGGGTCGGTGATGATCTTGTCGTTGTTGCCGGTGTCGAACAGCACGTTGCCCTTCGGGTGCTTGATGACGAAGAACCCGGCGGGGACCTGGATCTTCTCGCTCCCGGCGCCGTTCTGCAGAAGCCCCTTGGGGACGGTGAGGGAGCCCGAGCTGAAGGCGATGAGCTGCATCCCAGCGGGTCCGGCGGCCTGCGCGACCGGGGCGAGCCCGATCATCATGACCGCGAGCGCGGCGGCCGCGACGAGGCGAAACATTGACAGCTTCATTCGATCTCTCCTGACACGACGGTTGGACTGAGTTCCCTGCACTTCTGGCGGCGACGCGAGCGAGCTCTTCCTTTCATCGAGCAGTCCTGGGTAACAGAGCAGTGGCAGGATGTTGACACCGGCCGACCCCGCTGTCAAGACCCCGGGTCCGGGCGCTCAGCAGGCCCAGGTTCTCGCAGAAGGCGGGAACGACCTCACGAGACCTCGATCACTCCTGCTGGACTCGACCACCTCGCGAGACGCTTCCGGAAGCGGGTGGCGAACGATTCACCCGGTTCACGTCGCCCCTTGACCCAGAGGTGCTTGATCTGGGTGGTGCGCCTGGCAGGAGTCGAACCTGCGACCCTCGGATTAGAAGTCCGATGCTCT
>CAZWXA010000299.1:0-5303 GCA_964637755.1 uncultured bacterium
CGCGGGTTCCAGTTCGCGGTCGCGTGGTTGCCGTACAGGTCGGCGTACGTCTGGTAGTCGTAGGTGTTCCCGAGCCGCGTGACGATGCCGTTCTTGACGTAGGCCCGCACCCGGCAGGCGTGCGTGTCGTTCGGCGAGCAGACCCAGTCGAACGTGCCGTCGTAGCGATACTGGTCGCGGTAGATCTTCTCCCAGTCCCGCGTCGGCGATCCCGCGAGCGGGTTCTGGTCGGGATCGGCCGCCGCCAAAAGGCTGAGCGGCAGGGCCATCTCCGCGACGGCAGTCCCCGCCCCCACGCCGAGCCAGCGCAGAAAATCGCGTCGCTGCATCCCCTCCACCCAGGGTCCGTCGTCCACTGTGGGTCTCCCCTTCTCCCTCGATCGCAGTGCGTTACCGGTCGGCCAGCCGGAGCGTCATCTCGACGCCGACTCGGCTCAGTTCTCATCGGCCTGCTAAGGGTCCAGCGCCATCTCCTGCCAGATCGTGACCGACTTCTTGCCGTCGCGATCGCCGGCGCTCCCGTTCCAGACGGCGAAGGCGACCGGAACGGTCGTGCCCGGCTTGAGCGTGACGGCCTGCGGCCCCCGCCCGGCGAGGTCGCGCCGGAAGGTCAGGCGGTACGTCCCGATCGAGTTGAGGCCGCGCGCGTCGACCGTCTGATCGGGCCGCGGTCGCGCCCGGAGCGTCCCGAACCCCTGGGCCGCGAGATCCTCCGCGGCGCTGGGCCGGAGCGGGTCGGAGACGATGTTCCCCGCCCCCCAGCCGGTGACGTAGGTCGGGTCGGAGAGCAGTGTCAGCGCGCGCCGGGTGGGCTGCTCGACGGGCGACATCTTCGTGTTCGGGTACGAGTCGATCCCCATGTTCGGATAGACCTTCTCCAGGTCCTGGAACGCGGGCTCGAGGTCGGCCTGCCGCTCGGACTTCCACATCCAGATATTCACGAAGTTCCGCCTCGAGCCCATTGCGAAGAACGGCGGGTCGGGCGTGAGCGCGAACTGGACGGCCGCCGCGTCGCGGAAATCCTGGGGGCGCATGGCCGTGTGGTCGTGGGTCGGGTCCGCCCACATGAGGGAGAGCGCGATCTGCTTGCCGTCGTGCAACGCCCGCACCGTCAGCTCCTCGGGCCGATCGGTCCGCCACCAGAGCGGCATCAGGTGAAGATTCACGGCCGGCGCGAGCCGCCACGCGCCCGCGTCGGGATGGTCCGGGACACGATCGACCCGGCGGGCGACGATCCGGAACTTCCGCATCTCCGCGCGCGCCCGCTGCTCCGGGCTCGACCAGGAGACGATCAGATCGACGAGGTGCCAGGCGTCCTTGCCGTAGGCCCAGTCGCTCATCGGCATGGGCGTGCCGGGCATGCCGGCCACGATCCGCCGGTAGAGGTGGTCGGGATCCGCAACGCCCTTGAACACCCCGAGGGTCAGGTCGCGCGGCCGGATCGGGTAGCCCAGGTCGTCCTTCTGCTCCTCCGCCCCGTCGCCCTTGCCGGTGGGCCCGTGGCACGAGGCGCACGCGTCGGCGTACCGCTCGAGGGCAAGCTTCCGCGCCTCCGGGGTGAAGGTCGGCCGCGGGGGAAGCTGGATGACGCCGGTCCCGCCCTGCCCCTCGCCCGCCGGCGCCGTCGAGGGCGCGACGGCGATCGGGTTCGCGGCCAGGGACTTGACGTGGTGCACGAGCCCCCATCGCTCGTCCTCGGGAAGATGGCCCCAGGAGGGCATCGCGGACCCCGGCATCCCGCGCGAGATCGTCCGGTAGAGGTCCTCGTCCGTGGGCACCCGCTCCCAGGTGGAGACCAGCCGGTACTGGGCGGCGACGAAATCGCGTGGCTTCGGATAGAGCAGGTAGGCGGCCTCGCCGTCGCCGCGCCCCGACGCGCCGTGGCACGCCGCGCACTGCTTGGCGTACACGCGTGCGCCGAGCGCCAGGAGTTGCGGCGTCGCGCCGCGCGGCCTGGACGGCTCGAGCGCCACGGGCAGGGGCTCGCCGGAGGGAGCCGGCACGGCGGGCGGCGCGACTCGGGGCTTCGCCGGCGCGGCCGCTCGCGCAGCCTTCCTGGATCCCGCCGGCGCCTGGCCAGATATGGTCGGACCCGGAAGGCTCAGAGAAATCACCCCGAGGATCGCTGCGGCGGCCACTCCTCGCCAGCTCTCCACTGTTCCAGCCTCCTCGTCCATCGGGTCGCCGAGAGAGAACCTGCTGCCTTCGCGCCCTTTTCGAGCGGCCTGCCCCGGGTTCAGGGATCCGGGAGGTCTTCCCAGGCCGGCTCGACATGGGTGGCTGGTGCGGTTGTGCCACCGAGCGGCCGCACAAGCCTGACGTGACGCCCCCCACGCTTCTGCGGCGTACTGTGCACTCCGGGAGGCCGCCGCCGCCAGATTCGTTTGGCCCAATTTCCCTGGGCAATTTGATCGATGCGCAAGCCCATGGGCGCGGAGGCGCACCCGGCGCGGGGCGAGCGAGGCCGGCTAGGCTCTTGGTCGAAGCGGGCGGATTGCCTGCTCGAGCGCCTTCGGGGAGAACGGCTTGGCCACCAGGAAGTCGACGCTCGCGCGGTCGCTCGGCGTCGCTTCGGGGGAATCGCCCCAGCCGGTGACCACGCCGACCTTCACCCCGGGCCACCGCGCCTTGACGTGCTTTGCGACCTGCCAGCCGGTCATGTCGGGCATCCCGAGATCCGTCAGCACCAGATCGACGGCCTCGCCGGCTTCGAGCCGCGCGAGGCCTTCCCGCCCGCTCGCCGCCTCGGCGACGCGGTGCCCCTGCCCGGCCAGCATCGCCGCCAGCACCGCGCGCACGTCCGCCATGTCGTCGATCACGAGGATCCGCAGGGGACGGCCGGGTCCCGAGGAGGGGGGGACGGGGGCCGATCCGGCGAAACCCACTGCCGGCAACCGCAGCGTGACCGTGGTCCCCCGCCCCTCGGCGCTCTCGATCGACAGCGAACCCCCGAGTCGCTGGATCACCCCGTGGCTCAGGCTGAGCCCGAGGCCCGTGCTCTTGACGCCCTTGGTCGTGAAGAAGGGCTCGAGCACCCGGCCCAGCACCTTCTCGCTCATGCCGGTACCGGTATCGCTCACGGAGAGGACGACCATGGCGTCCTCGCACCAGGAGCGGAGGGTGATCCGTCCGCCCGCCGGCAGCGCGTCGACCGCGTTCACGACGAGGTTCATGATCACCTCGCGCAGCGCCACGGGGTCTCCGAGAACGGGCGGCGTGTTTCCGCGCTCGAACTCCGCCTCGATCCGCAGTCCGTGGGCCAGCGCCACGTCGTGCCAGCGCACCCGGGTCATCTCGAGCACCCTGCCGGCAAGGTCGTTCAGGTCGACGGGCTCGAGTGTGCCGCCGGGCTCGCTCCGCGCGAACTCCTGCAACCTCCGCACGACGTCCGCGGCGTCTCTCGCGGCCTGCTCGACGACCTCGAGCGACCGGCGGAGCGCGCCTGCCTCCTCCTGGCGGAGCATGAGCTGGACGCGGCCCCACACCACGGTCAGGAGGTTGTTCAGGTGGTGGGCGGCTCCGCCGGAGAGCTTGCCGAGCGCGCGCAGCGTCTCGCCCCGGACGAGCTGTTCCTGCGCGGCACCGAGATCCGCGAGCGCGCGCTGCGCCTGCTCGTAGAGCCGGGAGTTGTCGAGGGCGAGAACCGTCAGGCCGATCACTCCCTGCGCCAGCCTGACCTCTTCTTCCGTCGCGCAATGCGATTCCCTCCACCAGCAGGTCAGGACCGCGCCGCGGATGCGCCCCCGGCTCATGACGGGAATGCAGAGCATCGATCGGGGCTCGACCGCCATCGACCGGAAGGCGGCCTGGTCGAACCGGGGATCGGCGGCGACCTCGGCGCTCGCGACCGGCTGGCCGCCCTCCAGGGCGTCCCGCACGGCAGCCGGCATGTCTGCGACGCGTAGCCGATAGTCCGGCAGCAGCAGCGCCTCCGGGACCCGATAGCCCGCGACCGCGAGCGCCCACTCACCCGCCTCGTCGAACGTGAAGAAGACCGACGACTCGCCGCCGAGCAGCAGCGTGGTCTCGCGCGCTGCCCGGCGGGCGATCTCGACCGGATCGAGAATGCTGCCAACCGTCTGAGCGACGGCAAGCAGCCCCTCGGTTTCCCGGAGCCGGCGACGGGTCTCCTTGTGGAGCCACGCGTTCCGGATGGCGACGGCGCCGTGGTCCGCCAGCCGCAGGAGGATCCTCTCCTCGCGGTCGGTGAACGGGTGCGCGCTTCGCCGGTCGACGAAGAGCAGGCCCTCGACTCTCCCTTCGCTCAGCATCGGCACACCCATGACACCGACCACGCGATCGGTGCGCACCGCCTCGACGTAGTCCTTGCTGATTCGCGGATCGTTGACGTAGTCGTCGGTCCGGAAGGGTCGTCCAGTCAGGAGCACGCGGCCGCCGACTCCCTTGCCGGGCTCGATCGTCAGGCCGAGATACTCCTCGTAGAGGGTGCCTGCCGAGTACTGGATCTGCATCGCGCCCGATCCCGGAGTTCGCAGCGCGACCCGCGAGAGGTCGGCCGCGCAGAGCTCCTTGGCCGCCTCGGCGATGCGCTGCAGGACGGTGTCGAGATCGAGCGACGCGCTCACGTCCCGGACCAGCGCGGCCAGCACCTCGGCCTCCCGCCGCTCCCGCACCATCTCGAGCGCGATGGCGGCATGGTCGGCGAACCCGGTCATGAGCGCCACGTCTGCCTCCGTGAATCGCCGCCCCGGACCGTCGCCGAGGAACAGCGCCCCGAGGACCTCGTTCTGCGCGATCAGGGGCATCGCGATCCCGGATCGAAGCCCCTCGTCGAGCGTGCGATCGAGGGCCCAGCCCGAGAGAACGATGTGGGGGTCGCGGAGGAGATCTTCCGACACGATCGGCCGCCGCTCGGTGGCCGCCCGGCCGCAGAGCCCGACGTTCGCCGAGAAGCTCATCCCGATCCGGCTCGCCTGATCGCCCTCGCCTGCCGCCGCGATGCACACGAGCCGGCTCGAAGTCCGGTCCAGGTAGTAGAACACCGCGCAGCGAGCCCTCAGGAGTCGGGCGACCGTGGACACCACCAGGTCGCCCGTGCGCTTCAAATCCCCCGACCACGTGGAGTCAAGGCCAGGGCCGGCGATCGTGCTGTCCGGCTCCCGTGCCCGCGGCGGCTCGTCAACACGCGGCGACCGCTCCATCATTCCTCCTCGGCTCCCTATGCCTCGCCGCGGACCCCCTTCCCTCGACGACGCCCCGGCGAAACGCCTCGAGTCCCCGGCCCATCCGAGAAAACCGCCTTCTCACACAGCAATCGGGGTGCCAAGAAGGTGCGCCGGGGG
>CAZWXA010000300.1:0-5302 GCA_964637755.1 uncultured bacterium
GTTGATCCGGCGCACGGCGAACTCGCTGCCGACGAGCGCCATGCGCCCGCCGGCAGCGGCGGCGCCCGTCAGCGGCTGCAGGCACCCGACCTTGTACGGCTTCGCCTGGCCGAAGGCCTCGCGCCAGGGCGGCGGTACGAGCATCGTCGCGCCGAGGGCGCCAGCCGCGGCGGCACCGAACCCGAGAAGACGCCGGCGCGTGACTCTCCCGCTATAGCAGAGATCGCTCGCCCAGGCCTGATCCTGCCACCGTCCTCCCATGTTCATTCTCCCGGTGGGAGCAGACCCGAGGCGATGAGCGCGCGCCTGATCGCCTCCCGCTCGTGCGAGGGGACCGGCGTGAGCGGGGGCCGCACATGCGCGTGCGGAAGGCGCCCGAGCAGCACGAGCGCCTCCTTCATCCGGTTGTGCATGTCCACGAACGGTGGCGCGTAGAACACGGACACCAGCGGCGCCAGCCGGTCGTCGATCTCGCGGGCCGCCTCCAGGTCCCCCTTCTGGCACGCGGCGAAGAGATCCGCCTGGAGGTCCGCCGTGACGCTGCCCATTCCGGAGATCGCGCCGTCCGCGCCAAGCAGGAAGCTCGCCATGAGCGACATGGAGAACGACGACAGCACGGCGACCGGACGTCCGGTGGCCCGGATCGCGCGCAGATTCCGCTCGAACGCCACGATGTCGTTGGACCACTCCTTCACGGCGGCGACGGCGGGAATCGCGACGAGCCTCGCCAGGGTCTCGGGCGCGTAGCCGATCCCGCTGGCCGGCGGGTACTGGAACACGACGATGGGGATGTCCACCTCGGCGATCTCGGAGAAGTGGCGGATCGCCATGTCGGGTTTGAGCTGGGCGCCCCACATGAAGAGCGTCGGGGGAAAGACCAGAATCCCGGCAGCGCCCACAGCCTTCGCGTCCCGGGCCAGCTCGACCGCCTCCCGGGTGCCGTCGCTGTACACGCCGCTGATCACGGGGCACGCGCCGGCAATCTCGTCGAGAGCGATCGCGAGCGCCCGCTTCCGTTCCTCGCGGCTGAGCGACGCCACCTCGGCGGCGTGGCCGTTGGCGACGATGCCGGTCACCCCGCGGGTGTCCACCAGGGCCCGCAGATGCGCCCGGTAGGCGGCCTCGTCGATCGAGAGGTCGCTCGTGAACGGCAGGAGGTTGGCAGGCATGACTCCGGAGAATTTGAGCGCGGCGTCCCTCATCTCGACCTCACCTCCGGGCTCGCTTCCGCGGCGCATCACAGGGCCACGACGGATCAACGGCGCGACGCGCTGAAGCATAGCACAGCCGCCCTCGTGGACAGCTCCGGCGCTCGGCTCGCGCCCGATCTCGCCCACCCTCGTCGCCGGCCTGCGCCGATCGCGCATCGGGTGCACCCGCCGAGACCACGATGGGGGGGGCCCGCAGCGTATGCTGAAGAGCGCGCCGCCGCATGAAACGCGTGCATAATGAGGTCTGGTCGGGCCCCCCCCCGGGTACGCGTCCCCTCGGCATCCCCGATCCTCGCGCTGGCGCAGGGTCGATCCCGGCCGCCGGACGGGCAACGTGACGCGAAAAGGAGCGTCTCATGCGGATCGCGCAGCTCGGCCAGACGGCCTGCTGGATGCTCGGATTCGGCCTCGTTCTCGGCACGCAGCCCGTGATGGCCCAGGGACCTCGTCCTCGTCGCCACCGACGTCTTCAAGCCGGGGATGTGACGCTGGACGGGGGGACCGCCGTCCCGGAATCCCCGTCCCGGGTGAGAGCGTCGAAAGAGGTGAGTCGAGCTCGGGAGGTCCACGCGCATGAGTAAACAGCTCGTTTCAGATCGGCCCCCTGTTGCCGAGGTGGGCCAGCATGTCCTGATCGTGCCAGACGACTATCTCGACGCGCGCCTGGAGGCGTGGGCGGTCCACGAGCAGGCCCGTGGCGTCGTCTTCTCCGAGCGCGGAGTCCAGGTCGAGAAGGTCTGCGTCGAGATCCTGCGGGTCATCGACGCGATGTACCCGGGCAAGTATCCGGAGATCGCTCCGCTCCTCGCTCCCGGCGAGGTGGCGGAGATTCTGCCGGCCTGAGGGCTTTCCCGGCCGCACACCCCTGGCGTCCCGACACGCCGTGCGGGTTACACTGGCCTCGCGCGACTCTCAGGTCCGCCGCCCGCCTCGCATCGCCCGCGATCACCCACGCCGGAGCCGCCCGTGAGGCAGGCGCTGGCGTAGGGGCACAGGCCATCGCAGCCGCGAGGCTCCCCTGACCCGCCTCGTGCCGTTCCCGGAGCGCATGGATCGCTTCCGGGCGCCGCGGAGGGAGGCACGGCGCCTGACCGGGCCGGGCTATCCCGCCGCCCGGCGGCCGCCGAGGTAGGCCTCGCGCACCTCGGGGTTCTTCAGCAGGTCGCTCGCCGTTCCCTCCAGCACCACGCGCCCCGTCTCCAGCACGTAACCCCGCGACGCGATGCTGAGCGCCATGCTGGCGTTCTGCTCGACCAGGAGCACCGTGGTGCCGAGCGAGCGGTAGATCTGCTCGATGGTCCGGAAGACGGACTGGACCAGGATCGGCGCCAGTCCGAGCGACGGCTCGTCCATCAGGAGGAGCCGCGGCCGGGCCATCAGGCCGCGGGCGATCGCCAGCATCTGCTGCTGGCCGCCGGAGAGCGTCCAGCCGAGTGCCCCCGCGAGCCGCGCGAGATCGGGGAACAAGGCGAACATGCGCTCCATGTCGGCGCCGATCTCGCGGTCGGAGCGGATGACGGCGCCGAGCCGGAGATTCTCCTTGACCGTCAGACCGGGGAAGACGCGCCGGCCCTCGGGAACGTGCGCGATGCCGAGACGGATGACCGCCTCGGGCTTGAGCCGGTGGATCGGGCCTCCCTCGAAGGAGACCGTTCCCCTGGACGGGTGGATGAGGCCCGAGACGACCCGCAGCGTGCTCGACTTGCCAGCTCCGTTGGCGCCGAGGAGTGCCACGATCTCGCCCGCGCGCACCTCGAAGGAGATGCCCCGGAGCGCCGTGACATGGCCGTACCCTGCGTGCACGTCCCTGAGCTCGAGCATGGCCGGGCTCATCGGCTTCGCCGGCGCCGAGGCTCCCGGTTGCCGGCGCGCTCGCCGGGCCGCCCGCGCTCACGCACGCTCTCGCTCCAGGCCGAGCGCCGCGTCGCGGTTGCCGAGATACGCCTCGATGACGACCGGGTCGGCCAGCACGTCGTCGGGCTTTCCCTCGGAGATCTTCTTGCCGAAGTTGAGCACGGTGATCGCCTTCGAAAGCTGCGAGACGAGGGACATGTCGTGCTCGACCAGGAGCATCGTGAGACCGCTGTCGTGCAGCCGCTCGAGCAGCTCGACCAGCTCCTGCTTTTCGGTCTGGTTGAGGCCGGCCGCGGGCTCGTCGAGGAGGAGCAGCTCGGGCGTCCCCGCCAGCGCCCGCGCGATCTCGACGAGCTTCTGGGTGCCGTACGGCAGGTTCTTGCACCGCTCGTGCGCCTTGTCGGCGATCCCCACGAACTCGAGCGCGGCCACCGCCCGCTCCCGGACGGCCGCCTCGCCGCCGCCCGCCCGCTGAGAGCCGACGAGGACGTTGTCCCGGACCGTCAGCTCCCTGAAGAGGCGGATGTTCTGGAAGGTGCGCGCCATGCCGCGGCGCGCGATCCGGTTCGGGCGCACGCCGGCGATCGGCCGGCCGAGAAACCGGATGCCGCCGAAGGTGGGCACGTAGAGGCCCGAGATCAGGTTGATGCAGGTCGTCTTGCCGGAGCCGTTCGGACCGATGAGGGCGTGGACCTCGCCCCGGCGCACCACGAAGTCGATGCCGTCCACGGCCTTGAGCCCGCCGAAGTGCTTGGCGAGGTTGTCCACCTCGAGGAGCGGCTCGCCCGCCTCGCCGCGGCCGCCGATGGCGAGGGGGTGTCTCGCTCGGGGGAGCGGCGACGGCCGGGTCAGGCGCCGCCCGAGCAGCCGCGCATAGCCCCACAGGCCCTCCGGCATGAAGATGATGACGAGGATGATCACGGCGCCGTAGACGACCAGGTAGATGCTCTTGAGGTCGCGCAGCCACTCGGGGAGGAAGGTGAGGAGGAAGGCGCCGAGCACCGAGCCCAGGACCGATTCGGAGCCGCCCACCAGCACCATCGCGAGGAGCTCGATCGAGTGGTCCAGGCTGAAGCTGTCCGGGCTGATGTACCGGAACCCGGAGGCGTAGATCGCCCCGCCGAGCGCCGCGATCGCGGCACTGAGCGCGAACGCCGTGACCTTGACCCGGAGAGTGTCGACGCCGAGCGCCTCGGCGGCCAGCTCGTTCTCGCGCACGGCGCGCATGGAGCGCCCGAGCGCCGTCTGCTTGAGCACGCCGACCAGAACGGCCACGACCACGAGCACGCCGAGCGCGAACCAGGCGTACCGCTGCGCCGTGTTGAGCGGCGCCACGAAGCCCGGACGGTGGATGTCGCTGATGCCGTCGGGGCCGCCGGTGACGGGCACCCAGTTGGTGGCGACCTGGGTGAAGATGATCTGGAAGCAGATCGTCACCATCGCGAGGTAGTGACCGCCGAGCTTGAGCGTGGTCATGCCGAGCACGACGCCGGCCGCGGCCGAGGCCGCGAGCCCGGCCGGCAGCGCGATCCACCACTCGACGCCGTAGCGCGCGGTGCCGAGCGCCACGGCGTAGGCGCCGATGCCGTAGAAGGTCGCCTGCGCGAGGGAGATCTGCCCCGTGTTGCCCAGGAGGACCGTGAGCCCGAGCGTGGCGATGCTCCACGCGGCGCCGAGGACGAGGAGATTCGTGCCGTAGCGCGAGGTCACGAGGAGCGGCAGGCTCACCGCGAGCGCCACGCCGAGCAGGAGGGCGACGACGCTCAGGGCGCGGTTTCCCACGGCGGTCCCTACGCCTTCTCGGCCACCTTCTCGCCGAAGATCCCCTGGGGCCGGAGGAGCAGGAAGAGGATCAGCAGGAGGAAGGCGAAGGCGTCCTTGTAGACGACCGAGATGTAGGCGGCGCCGAAGGTCTCGACGACGCCGAGAGCGAGCCCGCCGACGATCGCGCCCCGGACGTCGCCGAAGCCCCCGGCGATCGTCGCCGCGAAGGCCTTGAGTCCGAGGACCGCGCCCATCTTGTGGGTGACGAAGAAGATCGGGGCGACGAGCATGCCGGCGAGCCCGCCGAGCAGCGTGCTGTAGATGAAGGTGAGGGCGATCATCCGCGTCACCGGAATGCCGAGGAGCCGCGCCATGTCCTTGTCCTGCGAGGTCGCCTGCATCTTCTTGCCGAGGAGGGTGTACTCGAAGAAGACGTACTGGAGGACCATGAGCAGGAGCGTCACGCCGAGGAT
>CAZWXA010000301.1:0-5257 GCA_964637755.1 uncultured bacterium
GCCACTACACCAGCTCGAACTCCTTCAACCCGACGTCGGCCTGGAACCAGGCGCGCCGGAACGATTCCACGTCCTCGAAGGACGACCGGGCGACGCGCTTGAAGGCGAGCTGCGCGCGGCAGGGCCGGACGTCGAAGGGATACGGGTCGAAGGCGACCTGCCCCGGACCCGCGGGCTTCATGGTGAGGCGCACTCCGTCGTCGTCCCCCCCGGCGTAGCCGGACGGCACGGGCTCGATGTGGTCCTCGTACGGATCCTGGCAGCAGAAGTAGAGCCCCAGGAAGTCCCAGACCTGCAGGAGCCGGTAGTTCGTCCAGACGCCCTTGGCGTCGAGGGTGGCGCGCTGCCGCTCCTGCCAGGCCTCGTTGCGGTCGATGAACGCCTGGATTCCCGGGCTCAGCGCCGTGAGGGTGTAACGTCCGGCCGGGTGCTTGATCGTCTGATACCGCCCCTTCCAGAGACCCGTCCGGTGCATGCTGACGATGAGCCCGGAGTACGGGTCGATGTCGGCCATCCAGTCGAGGGCCCACTGGTAGGAGCCGAGCTGCTGCTCGGTCATCGGCACCTGAAGGAACGGGTACGGCTCCCCGGTCTCGGGGCGGATCAACGGGCTCGTCTCGTATCTGAGCCAGCCGTAGTCGTGGAACGTCGCGGCGCGGACGACCGCGTCGTATGGCCTGGGAGGCTCGAAGTCGCGGTTCCCCCAGTGCGCCGCCAGCTGGCCCACGAGGCGCGAGTGGTCGGTCTGCCCGATCAGGATGAGCGCTCCGCTCTGGGCCTTCCGGATGATCATGTGAGCCACCTCGCTTCTCGACCCGGTCGCCGCTGGGGTCGTGTCTCGCACGGGAGTCCAGCTATACGCGAACTCCCCCATCCTGGCAACCGTCCGGCCCGGCGTCCGTGCCGTATTGTCGGCGGCCGCGAGGGGTCCTTCAGGACGCGGTGACCGGGGCACCACCGTTTACCTGTCGCGCCCGGGCGGTGATGGCGGTATCGTCCACCCATGACGAAGGTTCGACGCCGGCTCACCGTGCTGTTGATGCTGGCATCGTGCGCGGGCGCGAGCGTGCCTGCCGCGCCGGTGCCAGGGTCCGCGGCGCTCGTGGCCAGGCCGGCGCCGGCTGAGGTGATCGCCGAGATCCAGCTGGCTGTGGAGCGCGCCCGGGTGCGCTTCGAGGCGCGTGACGCGGAGGGCGTGCTCGCCTCCGTCTCGGAGCGGTACCGCAGCGGCGGGTTGACGAAGGCCGCTGTCCGCCAGCAACTCTTCGCGACGTTCGTACTCTACGACGAGCTACGCGCTCCCGTCACGATCGACCAGGTGCAGATCGTCGATGGCGGCGTGTGGTTCTACACGAGCGGCGAGGTATCGGGTCACCTGCCGCTTCTCGGGTGGGTCACGGTCCTGACCTGGCAGAACGAGCCCGAGGTGGCCAGACGCGAGGGGCCTGCCTGGCGACTTTTCGGCTTCCAGAACTAGGCGCGGAGGGCGTGACGCGGGCGGACGCGTGAGACGTCCCGGAGGAGGCGCACGCAGCCGTGGCCAGCCCGGCGTGGACCGAGCTTACAGCCCCGCGTCGTCCAGCACCGCGCGCGCGGCTGCGATCAACGACGGGATGCGGTCGGCGATCCGCGCCATGCGGGGATCGGTGCTCTCGCCCCGGACCCAGCGCCGGTGGAGCTGCTGGACCACTACCACCGTCTTCCAGAGCGCGAAGGCCTCCCACCAGGGCACGGCCGCCACGTGCCCGCCGGTCCGCCCGGCGTAGCGCGCGGTGATCTCGGCGCGGGTCGGCAGGCCCATCCGCGTCAGCGCCGGGTTGCTGCCACGCTGCGCGTGCCCGGGGTCCCCGGGGTCGGGCCAGTAGTTCAGGAGCGTGCCGAGATCGACGAGCGGGTCGCCGAGGGTCGTCATGTCCCAGTCGAAGATGGACACGACCCGGTCGGGATTCGCGGGATCGAACTGGCAGTTGTCGAGCTTGAGGTCGTTGTGGACGATGGACACGCGGCTCATGGCGGGCATGCTGCGGACCAGCCGCCGGTGCAGCTCGTCCATCATCGGCGGGGAATCGTCGAACTTCGCGAGCTGCCACCGCTTGGCCCAGCCGCTGACCTGGCGCTCGATGAACCCCTCGGGTTTGCCGAGATCGCCGAGCCCGCATGCCACCGGGGCCAGCGCGTGCAGCTCGGCCATGGCGTCGACGAGGGCGAAGGCGATCCGGCGGCCGACGTCGCGGTGCGCGCGCATGGACACCGGGATCACGCTTCGGATGACCTCGCCGCGCCGCCGCTCCATGACGAAGAAGTCGGCGCCGAGCACCGCGGGATCGTCGCAAAAGACGTAGGCGCGGGGCGCCCGGTCGAAGGAGCGCCACAGGCGCGAGAGCACCGTGTACTCGCGCTGCATGTCGTGGGCGCCGGGGGCGATCTGGCCCATGGGAGGCCGGCGCAGCACCAGTTCGTGCGCGCCCACGCGCAGGAGGTACGTGAGGTTGGCGGCGCCGTTCGGGAACTGGAGGACGGCGAGCGGCCCGTCGATCTCGGGAAGCACCGTGGCGAGCCGCGGGCGCAGCCACGCCTCGAGCGCGGGCCAGTCGAGGTGCTCGCCGGGGCGGACGGGGGTGATCTCCGGTGGAATGTCGATCTCCTCCGGCTCGCCGCCCCCGCCGTCGACGGCGTAGGTCACGAGGTGCTCGGTCATGGCAGGCTCCTCGCGGGTCTGGTCGGGCGCCGGGAATCCGGCTCAGAAGGCGACGGGCAGCGTCTTCAATCCGCGCAGCGTCAGGCTCTGGCGGTACTCCGGCGCCTCGGTGGCCAGCGCGAGGTTCGGGAGTCGCCGCACGAGCGTGTTGATGGCGATCTGGCCTTCCACGCGTGCGAGCGGGGCGCCGAGGCAGAAGTGGATGCCCCAGCCGAAGGCGATGTGGCGGTTGTCGGTGCGAGTGATGTCGAGGCGGTCCGGGTCGGGGAACTGGGCCGGGTCGCGGTCGGCGGCGCCGATGAACGGCAGCACCATCTCGCCCGTGCCGATCGTCCGGCCCCCGATCGTGACGTGAGCACTCGGGACGCGCGCCGTGCGCTGCACGGGGCCGTCGTAGCGCAACAGCTCTTCCACCGCGCTGCCGATGAGGGCGGGGTTCTCGCGCAGCCGGCGGAGCTCCGCGGGATGACGGAGGAGCGCGAGGGTGCCGTTGCCGATCAGATTGACCGTCGTCTCGTGGCCGGCGACCAGCAGGAGGATGCAGGTGGCGAGGAGCTCATCCTCGCTCAGCGTGTCGCCCGCCTCCTCCGCGGCGATGAGGGCCGAGAGCAGGTCGCCGCGCGGTGAGGCACGGCGTTCGGCGATGAGCTCGCGGAAGTAGTCGGCGAACGCGTGGCGGGCGGCGCTGCTGCGCTTCGCCACGTCGGAGTCCGGCGGCAGGAGGAGGGCGTCGAGCCCCCGCGCGATGTCGAGCCCCCACGCCTTGAACCGCTGGCGGTCGCCGGCGGGTACGCCGAGCATCTCGCAGATGACGACGACGGGCAGGGGGTACGCGAAGTCCTCGATCAGGTCCATCGAGCCGGCACCCTCGACCTGGTCGAGGAGGCCATCCACGATCTGCTGGATGTGCGGGCGCAGCAGTTCGACGACGCGGGGGGTGAACGCCTTGTTGACGAGACCGCGCAGTCGCGTATGGTCCGGGGGGTCGCGATCCAGCATCGAGAGCCCGATCCCCGGCGTGGTGGCGCCGAGGCGCGCCGCCACGAGCGCCGCGATCGGCTCCTTGGCGCAGCGCGGATCGAGCAGCACCGCCACCACGTCCTCGTACCGGGTGAGAACCCAGAAGCCGAGAGGGCTGTGATGGACAGGATCCTCGGTGCGCAGGCGATGGTAGGTCGGATAGGGATCCGCGACGAACTCCGGATCCATCGGATTGAAGTGCACCTCGCCCATCGATCGGCCTCCCCGGGACTGTCGCTCGCTCGCCCGCGATCGGCGCCACCGCATGATACCCGAGTGGCCGGTGCCGCGCATCGCGGCGGCGGCTCATCGCCGGCACGGTGCAACGGGCAGACCACGCTCCTCGAGGGGGCGATGGTATGGCTGTCCCGCCGAGGAAGCGAACGGCGCGTCAATGAGTGGGAGAATGCGAGCATGAACGCCGGCGGAGCCCGGTTCGGGCTGATCACGTCGCGGACCGCCTCGGTGGCGCACCAGGGGCTGCCGGGCGTGCTCGCGGCCCTCGCGTGTGTCGCCCTCGTCTCGGGCGCGTCCGTGACGCTCGCTGCTTCCCAGCCGCCGTCTCCGAGGGTCCGGGTCGAGCTCCTCAGCGAGATCCAGTCGATTCCGAGCGGCGAGACCTTCTGGATCGGGCTCCACCAGCGCATCGCGCCCGGCTGGCACACCTACTGGATGAACCCCGGCGATTCGGGGGAGCCCGTCAGCATCGAGTGGGCGATGCCGGCGGGATTCGCGGCGGGGGAGATAGCCTGGCCCCATCCGGAGCGGATCCCCGTCGGGCCCGCGATGACCTATGGCTACTCGCGAGAGGTGGTGCTCCCGGTCCCGGTGACGGCCCCGCCGGGTCTCGCGCCGGGCGCGCGCGTCACCCTGCGCGGGCAGGCGAGCTGGCTCGTGTGTGAGAAGACGTGCATCCCCGAGGAGGCGCCGGTCGCGCTGACCCTGCCGGTGGCTGCGGGCACACCGCCGCGCGACCCTCGCGGCGCGGCGCTGATCGCCGCGGCGCGTCGGGCCGTGCCCACGCGGAGCCCGTGGGCCGCGTCCTTCATGGCCACGCCCGAGACCGTGACGCTCACGGTGGCTGCCCGCGGCCTGGCCGCCGAGCGCATCTCGGAGGTCTCGTTCTTTCCCGCGCGCTGGGGCGTCATCGAGCACGCGGCGCCCCAGCGGTTCCGCACTGACGCCGCGGGCATCACGCTCGAGATGGCGCGGGGGCCGCTGCCCGACGCCGTGGACGGGCCGATCGAGGGGGTGCTGGTGGTGGCCGAGCGGCTGGACGGAGGGGGGGCGCGCCAGGCCTTCTCCGTGCGCGCCGAGCCGCGGTCACCCGCCGCCGGCCGGGCCGATGACCGGCCCGCGCTGCCGCTGCTCCGGGCGCTCGCGCTGGCACTCGCCGGTGGGCTCGTGCTGAACCTGATGCCCTGCGTGCTGCCGGTCCTCTCGGTGAAGGCGCTCGGCCTCGTCCAGCACGGGAGCGACGGACCCTCCATCCTCCGCCGGCACGGCCTGGCCTACACGACGGGGGTGCTGGCCTCGTTC
>CAZWXA010000302.1:0-5183 GCA_964637755.1 uncultured bacterium
GACCACCACCCCGAACAGGAGCTGGAACTGGCCGAGGGTGGCCGCCTGGCTCGCCGTCACCAGGCCGAGTCCCAGGAGGGCGCCCCCGGCGAGCACGACGGGGCGCGTGCCGAGCCGGTCGGAGAGCGCGCCCCAGAAGAACGATCCGACGCCCATGCAGGCGAAGTTGAGCAGCGCGGCCGTGGAGATGCCCGTCCGGGACCAGCCCATCGCTTCCGACATGGGCTGGAGGAAGACGCCGAGCGAGAACATCGCCCCGAGCCCGATGCAGGTCACGACGATGCCCGCCCCGACGATGATCCAGCCGTAGAAGAGCTTCACCGCCGAGCCCCCGCGCCGCGGCGGCTTGCCACCGCGAGCGACGACCCGGACATCACCAGGCGGCGGCGGTGACCGCGAAGAGCGACCGGCGACCGCCCGTCGCGGCGATCACGATCGACCCCCCGCTCGCCGCAAGTGAGAGCCAAGGGAAGAAGACTCGCGCGCCTTGGGATCATGACGCCAGGCGAGATCACGCTGGGCGCGCATATCCGCGGGCACGAGGACTGGAACAACGCAGAACAGGTGGAGGAGAGTCTGGCTACCGGGGCACGGCAAGGCGATGGTGCCCGACCTCTTGTTCCATGGCCAGTTCAGCCTCGAGGTTCTCCCGGTCGCGAAAGATGCTGGCCATCGCCAGCACTCGACCCCCGACCCGATAGCGCACGCTGCCGTCGTGCCGCTGGAGGCTGCCGTCGATCTCGATGGCCTCCCAGCGCTCAGCATGGCCCACGTAGTTGATGGACAGGTCGTAGTGCTGACTCCAGAAGAACGGGACATCGGTGAAGGGCGTGCGCTCACCGACGATGGTGCGCGCGACCGCCTGGCCCTGCCGTTGGGCAACCACCCAGTGCTCGATGCGCACGAGGCCGCCACCGCGCGGGTCTGGCCAGCGCGCGGCGTCGCCGACGGCGAAGACCCCCTTGGTTGCTGTCTCCAGGTACGCGTCCACGACAACTCCCTTCTCGACCCGCAGTCCCGCCTGCTCGGCGAGTCCGGTCGCCGGTCTCACGCCGATGCCCGCGACGATCAAGTCTGCATCGAGGCGCTCGCCTCCCTCGAGCACGACGCCGCCGCGCGCGACCCCCGTCGCCGTCTGGCCGAGGTGGAAGACGACACCGTGCTGCTCGTGGAGACCGCGGATGAAATCACTGAACTCCGGACCCAGCACGCGCACGAGCGGGCGGCGATCGGGCGCGACCACATGCACCTCGATGTTCCGTGCGCGGAGCGACGCCGCGACTTCGAGCCCAATGAAGCTCGCCCCCAATACCACCGCGCGCCGTGCCCCCTCGGCCGCCTTGATGATCCCGCGGCTGTCGTCCAGCGTGCGCAGATAGTGAATGGGCGGACCGTTCTCCCCGGGCAGCTCGAGGGACACGGGATGGGCACCGGTGGCGAGAATGATCGCGCCGAATTCGCGGGCCGTTCCGTCATCGAACGTGAGGTGTTTCCGGGCGGGATCGAGCGCCGTGATCTGACGGCCCAGCGCAAGCTCCACCCCGCGCTCTTCGTAGTAGGCGCGCGGGTGAAGCGGAAGCGACTCCTCCGGCGCGGTTCCCGCCAGGTAGTCCTTGGACAGATTCGGCCGGTCATAGGGTGCCTGCCGATCGCGATCGATGAGCGTGATGCCCCCCTCGAACCCGAGGTGGCGCAATTCCTCCGCGGCGCTGTTCCCCGCGGCGCCGGCACCCACGATCGCGACCGACGGTGGGGCTGGCGTCCCGCGCCGCGCGCGAGGCCGCACGCTGCCCGGCGCCGCCCGTTTCCCGGTGACGAACACCTGGCCGACCCGCTGGACGATCTCGTAACTCGCGACCGGGTTCAAGGCCGGCGCGCACAGGGCCTCGCCGGTTCGCAGGCTGAAGCAGGCGTGATGCCAAGGGCAGCGGACGGTGTCGTCCACGACCAGCCCTTCGGCGAGTGGGCCCCCGTAATGGCTACAGGTGGCGCCGATCGCAAAGATCTCCGCCCCCCGCCGCACCAGGATGACCGGCTCACCCTGGACGTGGCCCAGCAACGGAACAACCTCGTCGAGCGAATTCGCCGGACGGGCGGCGGTCAGATCAGGTCCGTTCGGCGTCTGAGGTTGATCGCTCATCTATGCACTCTGCGCGGCCAGTATCGAAGTGAGCGCCTCGCGATCCAGGACCTCCCTCTCGATCAGCAGCTTGGCCAGCGCCTCGAGCACGCTGCACTTCGCCGTCAGCGTCTTCCGGACTCGGCCATGGGCCGCCTCGAGAAGACTCCGCACCTCCACGTCAATCATCCGGGCGGTGTCTTCACTGTACTCTCGCTCGCCCGTGCTCGGGCCGTTCCGGAACAAGGGCTGTCGAGGCCGTTCGAACGTCCCCAGCCCCAGCGCATCGCTCATCCCATACTGGGTCACCATGTGCCGCGCCAGGTCGCTCACCCGCTGCAGATCGTCGTGGGCTCCCGTCGAGACATCCCCGAAGATGATCTCCTCCGCCACCCGCCCCCCGAGGAGCACGTCCAGGCGGTCCAGCAGCTCGGCGCGCGTCATCAGATAGCGGTCCTCCGTCGGCTGCTGCTGTGTATAGCCGAGTGCGGCAACCCCGCGCGGGATGATCGAGATCTTCGACACCTTGTCGACATGGTCCCGGGACTCGGCGACCAGGGCGTGGCCCGCCTCGTGGTGGGCGATGATCTCCTTCTCCTTCGGGCTGATGATCCGCGACTTCCGCTCCAGCCCCCCCACGATCCGGTCGATGGCCTGGTCGAAGTCCGTGAGGTCCACCGCCTCCTTTCCCTCCCGCGCCGCGTGGAGCGCCGCTTCGTTGACCAGATTGGCCAGATCGGCCCCGACGAACCCCGGCGTCCGTGCCGCGATGCCCGAGAGATCGAGGTCCGGAGCCAGCGTGACCTTCCGTGTGTGTACCCGGAGAATCTTCTCCCGGCCTTTCAGATCGGGGCGATCGATGACGACCTGTCGATCGAAACGACCTGGGCGCAAGAGGGCTGGATCGAGGATCTCCGGCCGATTCGTGGCCCCCAGGATGATCACGCCGGCCTGGGTGTCGAACCCGTCCAGTTCCGCGAGGAGCTGGTTCAGCGTTTGCTCGTGCTCGTCATGTCCCCCGAATCCGGGGCTGATACCCCGCGCCTTCCCGACCGCATCCAGCTCGTCGATGAACACGATGCTGGGCGCCTTCGCTTGCGCCTGGACGAAGAGGTCGCGGACGCGCGCCGCTCCGACCCCGACGAACATCTCCACGAAGTCGGATCCGGTCAAGCTGAAGAAGGGAACGCCGGCCTCCCCGGCGACGGCCTTGGCCAGGAGGGTCTTCCCGGTTCCGGGCGCCCCGACCAGGAGCACTCCCTTCGGGATCTTCCCGCCCAGTCGCCGGTATCGCTCCGGATTCTTCAGAAAATCCACGATCTCCATCAGCTCGCCGCGGGCCTCATCGATTCCGGCGATATCGTCGAAGGAGACCCCGGTTTGATCCTCCACGTACACCTTCGCCCGACTCTTGCCGAGGGACATCAGCCCGCTCTGCGGATTCATCCGCTTCATGACGAACATCCAGAGGCCGACGAAGATCACCGAGGGCAGGATCCAGGACAGCAACGTCGACAGCCACGTGTTCGCCACGTGCCCCGTGAACCGGATGTGCGCGGCCTCGAGCTCCGGCACGAGCCCCGGGTCCTCGACCCGGGTCGTCACGAAGCCGGGGGCCCCCTTTCCAGACTTCTTGATCTCCTCGATCTTCGCCATCGCGAGGATGCCTTCGAGCCCCGTGGGGGACAGCGTCCCTTCGATCGTGTCCTTGTACAGCCCTAGCTCACTCACCTTTCCCGCCTTGAGGAGCGCCTTGAACTCGCTGTACGAGAGAGTCTCCGGACGAGGGGCCCACATGAGCACTTGAATGCCGAACACCGCGAGCATCGCCAGCAGGGTGTACCACATCGAAAAAGTCCGCTGCTTCTGTTCCATCGCGCCCTCCGCGGCTACCGGCCGCTCACTGCTGACACTTTCGTCCAGACACCTCGACGCCCCGGGCGAGCAGGTCGCCTTCGCCTTGCACGAGGGGTCTCATCGCACCCTTCAACCTAGTCACCATCGTCCGGCCCGCGTAGTGGACCTTGGTCCACTAGGCCGACCGCATCGCTTCGCCTAGAGTCTAGACCGTGAAGTCCAGGGGAGGTGATGAGACATGGAAACCTTGCTGATCGTCCTTCTGGTGGTCCTCCTACTCGGTGGTGGGGGCTGGGGATACTCTCGTTGGCGCCGGTAGCGGCCCGGCCCTTTGCCCGCCGACCGGCCCGCGGTTCGCCCCGGGCGCCGGGGCCGGTCCCTCGGGGCGCTGTGCCGGCGCAGGAACGTTGTAGCTCAGGAACGTTGTAGCTGATGAGTCGCCCTCTGCTTCACCCGCGGCGGCGAGCCACCTCTCGTTGAACTCACTCAGTCCAAGGGCGAATCGAATGTCGAGGCCGCATCGGGAGCTGCACCGGAGTGGGCGGGCGGGGTGGCTGCGCGCCGCGGTGCTCGGGTCTGACGACGCGATCGTATCGACCGCGAGCCTCATGATTGGTGTCGCGGCGTCATCCGCCTCGAACAAGGCCATCCTGGTCGCCGGCGTGGCGGGCCTTGTCGCCGGATCGATGTCGATGGCGGTGGGCGAGTACGTGTCAGTCAGCTCGCAGCGTGACGCGGAGCAGGCGGACGTCGAGCGCGAAAAGGGAGAGCTTGCGCGCCAGCCGCAAGTTGAGCTGAACGAGCTGGCGATGATCTACGTGAAGCGAGGCCTCGACAGGGAGCTCGCGATGAAAGTCGCGGAGCAACTCAGCGCGCGCGATCGGCTCGGGGCTCACATGCGGGATGAGCTCGGAATCGACCAGGCATCCCTCGCGCGTCCGCTGCAAGCAGCGTGGATATCGGCCGCGAGCTTTGCGTCCTTCGCGGTGGTTCCGATCGCGGCTCTTCTGGTCGCGCCAGCGGCCTCACGCATCCCCGTGATCGCAGCGCTGTCTCTCGTGAGTCTGGGCGCTCTCGGTATGTTGGGTGGCCATCTCGGTGGTGCGCCGCTCGGTCGCGCAGCCTTGCGAGTCACCATCGGAGGGGCCCTGGCGATGGCGGTGACCGCCGGCATCGGGCGGATCTTCGGCGTTGCCTTGGGCTGAAG
>CAZWXA010000303.1:0-5156 GCA_964637755.1 uncultured bacterium
TGGCCTGCCCCTGCACGCCGCCGAGCGGTTGGTGGATCATGATCCGGGCGTGCGGCAGCACGAAGCGCTTGCCCTTGGCGCCCGCGCAGAGCAGGAGCGCGCCCATCGACGCCGCCTGCCCCATGCAGATCGTCGAGATCGCGGGCTTCACGTACTGCATGGTGTCGTAGATGGCCATGCCGGCCGTCACCGAGCCGCCGGGGGAGTTGATGTAGAGGTAGACGTCCTTGTCGGGATCCTCGGCCTCGAGGAACAGCATCTGCGCGATGACGAGGTTCGCCAGCTCGTCCTCGATGAACGTCGGCAGGAAGATGATCCGCTCCTTGAGGAGTCTCGAGAAGATGTCGAACGCGCGCTCGCCGCGCGGCGTCTGCTCGACCACCATCGGGATCAGTGCCATCGACCGTCTCCTTGTCTTCCGGGCTTCTGTACCAGGCCCCTCTTGCGTGGCGCTCCGAGCCGAGGCGGAGCTGCCGCGAGTCCGGGCGGCAATCGGCCCGAGCATGTGGGCCTTCACGCTCATCCTCTTCGGATCCGCCGGCATCCGGCTAGGCCGTCACCGACGCGTGGCGCAGGAGGAAGTCCAGCGCCGCCTCCTCGCGAAGGCTGCGACGCAGGCCGTCGAGATCGCCGCTCTTCTCCATCATGCCCCGGACGGCCGCGGCGGACCGCTGGCTCTGCGCCGCGATCGCCTCGAGCCGCGCCTCGACCTCGGCCTCGCTCGGCTCGAGTCCCTCCGCCTCCGCCAGCGCCTCCAGCACGAGGAGCCGGCGGACTGCCTTCACCGCTCCCGGCCGGAGATCCTCGACGAGCTTATTGTAGTCCCACGGCACGCGGTCGGGGTCGACGCCCTGGCGCCGGAACTGCTCGCGCGTGGTCTCGACGACGTGCGCGATCTGGCGCATGACCATGGCGTCCGGCACCGCGAACCCGTGCCGCTCCAGGAGCGCCTCCACGACGGCGTTCTCGAGCGCCCGGCGATTCTCCTGCCCCTGCCGCACCTCGAGCTGCTTCTGGACCGCCTCCCGCAGCGCGGCCACGGTCGGGTGATCGCCGAGGCTCCTGGCGAGTTCGTCGTCCAGCTCCGGAAGGACCTTTTCCTTGACCTCCACGAGCCTGATCCGCGCGACGCCCGGCTTCTCCCGAAGATCCGCGCGCCGGTGGTCGGCCGAGAACCGGACGCCGACCTCGCGCTCGGCCCCGGGCGTCATCCCGACGACGGCCTCGTCGATCTCCGGCATCACCGACCCGTCGCCGATGACGAAGGTGTAGCCGGTCTCCTGGGCGGGCGGGAGCCCCTCGGGCAGCAGCGTGTAGTCGATGATGACGAGGTCGCCGGCGGCTGGTGGCCGGTCGACCACACGGAACTGCGCCTGGCTCTCGCGGAGCCGCGCCAGCGCCTCCTCCACCTGCTCCTCGGTCACGACGGCGGGCGCGTGACGCACGGCGAGACCCCGGTACTCTCCGAGCGTGATCGCCGGCCGCACCTCGACCGTCGCGGTGAAGGTGAGCGGCACCCCCTCCTCCAGCTTCACGTCTCGAAGGTCGGGCTCGTCGATCGGCTCGATCCGCGCCTCGGCCAGCGCCTGGCGGTAGACTTCCGGGATCAGCCGTTCCGCCACGTCGCGGCGGACGTCGTCGGCGAAGTGCAGCCTGACGAGGTTCTTCGGCACGTGCCCCACGCGGAATCCCGCCAGCCGAGCCTTCTTCCGCACGCGGCCATAGGCGGCCTCCCAGGCCTGCTGCACCACCTCGGGGGCCGCCTCGACGGAGATCCGGCGCTTGCACGCCTCGACGTTCTCGACCTCGACCTTCATTCCCGCTCCGCGCTGTCCATGCCGTCCAGATCCCTCCCGGCCTCCCCGGCGCTCGACAACCGCCCGGCCGTCCCGGTCATCCACCCGTCACCGGCGGGACACTCTCCGCTCGACCCTCGGGACTCAACCGGAGGGCCGCTCACCCCGCTCGAGCAGGCGCTCGACGCGAGTGGACTGTCAGGTGATGCTGGTGCGAGAGGGGGGAGTCGAACCCCCAAGGGCTGTGGGCCCACTGGAGCCTAAGTCCAGCGCGTCTGCCAGTTCCGCCACTCTCGCGCGGCCCTTGCGGGCCTTGGACGCCCCGCCTGAGCATACCGAAGCCCTCCGGGAGACGCAAGGAGCCGTCCGTTCCGCGCCCGCGTCCGGCGGCCCGTGCCCGGCGCTCCGGTTCAGAACCCGAGGCCCTCGGCGGTCTCGAGGTGCCGTGCGCCGCGCAGGTTCCTCGCCCCCCGGGCGTCCGACCCGGTGAAGTTCGCGCGGTCGACGTCGGCATCGACGAAATCGGCCCCGCGAAGACGGGCTCCGCGGAGGTCGGCGCCGCTCAGGTTGGCTCCGCGGAGGTCTCCCCCGGACACCCTCGCGCCGCGCAGGTCCGCCTGGGCCAGATTCGCTCCACTCAGCAGGGCGTCGCGGAGGTCGGCGGCCATGAGCTTGACCTCGCTGAGATCGGCGCCGCGGAGATCCGCCTCGCGCAGGCCAGCCTCCCGCAGGTCGGCGCCGCGAAGGGTCGCTCCCCCCAGATCGTCGCCGCGCAGATCGGCCTCGGCCAGGGTCGCGAGGCTCAGGTCGGCGCGGGCGAGCCTGGCCCCGCGCAGGTCCGCGCCGCGCAGGCCCGCCCCGCGAAGATCTGCCTCGCGCAGGTCGGCCCCCCGCAGGTCGGCCCCGATCAGGCTCGCCTCCCGCAGGGTCGTCCCGCGAAGATCGGCGTCCGACAGCCGTGCCCCGCGAAGCAGCGCGTGGCTCGCCACGGCGCCCGCGAGCCGCGCCCCCCGCAGATCAGCCGACCGCAGGTCGGCGCCTTCGAGACTCGCCCGCTCCAGATCCGCTCCGCTCAAATCGGCCCCGCGGAGATCAGCCCCCCGCAGGTCGGCGCCGCGGAGACTGGCGCGACTCAGGTTGGCGTCCATCATCCTGACGCCGGCGAGGACGTTTCCCTCGAGGACCGCCCCGCTCAGATTCGCCTCGCTGAGCTGCGCGTCGCGGAGATCGGCGCCGACCAGGTTGGCGCCACGCAGGTACGCGCCGATCAGGTTCGCGCCGCGGAGCCGCGCCCCGCGCAGGTCGGCATCCATGAGCTTCGCCCCGCGCAGGTCCGCGCCGCGCAGGTCGGCCTCGCGCAGGTCAGCCTCGTGCAGGTTGGCCGCGATCAGCTCCGCCTCCCCGATATTGGCCTGGCGGAGGTCGACCTCGATGAGCCTCGCCTTCCGCAGCTCGGCCTCCCGCAGGTCGGCGCCACGGAGGTCCGCCCCGCTCAGATCGACTCCGGTCAGGTCCAGGCCGCGGAGGTCGAGCCCCTGCAGGGTCCGCGTCGTCCGGAGGAGTCGCGTCACGTCTTCGCTGGTGAGCTTCGTCTCGCCCGCGGCCGCTCCCATGATCCACAGGCCCAGGCCCGCGGCGATCACGGCCGGCAGGACGCGCCAGTCCTTCATGATGGTCGGCTCCCCGTTCGTGCGAGGTGAGGGGCACACACTGTGGGGCAAGCATACACGGCGAGCCGTCCGTTTCCGCGTTCCGGTTCATCGCGGAGATCGCACCCGGGCTCCGGTTGCGGGGCCGCGCGGCCTCAGGACGAGGGGCAGTTCGCACTGCTGGCGCGTAGAGGAGCGGACCGAGGACGACCTCCGTCCCTGAATCGATTCTGGATGAGTTCTGCCAGACCCCCGCGTATCACGACGGCGCAAATCGGCCTTCTTCGGCGGCCTGCTAGCCTCCGAGGCCGGGGACGATCGTCGCGCCGGCAATGCGCCCGAATACCTCGGGCGAGATCCTGATCTTGGACGACCGGCTCCCGCTGCCCAGGATGATCCATGGGAGCGCGAGGAGCTTGTCGTCCACGTAGATCGGCAGGCCGGCCGGCAGGGCGAACACCGTGACGCCGCCGATCAGCATGCCGGTGAGGGCCCGCGTCTCCTCGGCCGAGGCGAACGAGAGCCGGGACGCGCCCATCAGCTGCTTGACGGCGTGGTTCACGTCGATGCGGGTGGTCGCCTTGACGACACAGGCGCAGTACTGCTTCGGCTCTTTCTTCGAGGCGACGATGAGCGTGTTGGCGGCGTGGTCGAGCGGGATCGCGTACCGCTGGCAGAACGCCGCCGTGTCGGCATGGGCCGGATCGATCGGGATGAGCTCGTACGGCACGCCGAGGCCGCGCAGCACCTCGACGACCCGCTGTTCGATCTCCACGCCGTCGCCCGCGGTCCGGCCTCAGCGCGTCAGGCGTCCCAGACGGAACCGCCCGGCGTGTCGGCTGGACTCGATCATCCCACGGGGTCGCGGGCGTGCCGCGTCACGAAGTCCCGCGCGGTGCCGCACATCAGGTCTTCGACGCCGAGGCTCACCATGAGGTCCGAGGCCACGTGCTTGCCGGCCTTCCGCGTCCGGGCCTCGGCGTCGGCGGTGAGCGCGACGCGCTCGGGGTGGTCCGGCTCGCCGGGGTGACCGAGCGAGGCCGCGAAGTCGTTCGGCCCGCCCGTGATGCCGCCGAGTCCCTTGACCGCCAGGATGGCGTCGAGGGTGTCGTACCCCTTCTTCGACTCGATCTGGGCGATGACGAGCATGTTGGCGTTTGCCCACCGGGCGAACGCCAGCTTGCCGCCGTACCCCGCCAGGAGCTTCACGCCGTCGTTGAACTCGGTGCCGCGGCCGCCACCCCACGAGCGCCAGCCGTCCGGCGGAAACAGACAGGCGTCCGCGAGCTGCCGGGCCTCCTCGCCGGTCTCGATGTGAGGGCCGATGATGCCCTGGACCCCGCGGTCGAGCCACAGGTTGACGGTGCTCGGCGCGGTATTCGGCACGCGAGCCGTCACCGACAAACCGTACCCGTTGGCCACGCGGCACATCAGGTCCACGGACTCCGGTGAGAACGCGCCGTGCTCGCCGTCGAGGTGGACCGCGTCGAATCCCACGTGCGCCGCCAGCTCGATGAGCGGTGCCGACGGGAATCCGAGCGCGAACATGAGTGCCTTGAGCCCGTCCCGGTTCTTTCTCAGGATCGTATTCTCGATCACGCCGTCTCCTTTCGCGGTGCCTCCCGGCCGCGGATGCCCGGTGGCCACCGAAGCGCACGATAGGCTACCATGCGGGCGTGGCCTTCACGGTCCCGGAAACCATTTCCACGCG
>CAZWXA010000304.1:0-5155 GCA_964637755.1 uncultured bacterium
CGGAGCACGCCGGGCTTGCGCCTGACACCCTGTCCTCTGCTGATCCACTCCATGTTGCGAGCCTCCTTGCCCGTCGGACTCATACGAAGCAAGACGGGTACCAGGAGTCCATGATCCAGTGAACGGCTTTGCAGTCAACCTGTTAGAGGGACATTCCCCGGGTCGCGTGATGCGCGTGGACTGTCCACCGAGTATACAGTAGCGCCGAACCGGTGGCCCAACCGAGACCCTGCACGTCGGCTCTGCCACTTCGTCTCTCTGTCAACATTGTTGACAAGTCTCCGGTTCCTCTGGTAAACGACCTGCAAGGTGAACGAGCGGGGCATGGTTGATTCGACCCTCGATCAGCAAGGCCAGCTGGGCGAACGGCTCGGCGCGATCCTCAAGATCTGCCAGAAGATGAGTTCCACCAGGGAGAGGGCGGCGCTCCTGGACCTCATCGCCCAGGAAGCGGCCCGGCTCATGGATGCGGACCGCGCGAGCATCTTCCTCCTCGATCGGGACAGGAACGAGCTCCGGTCCACGGTCGCCCTCGGGAGCGGGGAGACCTTACGGTTCGATGCGCGCGCCGGGATCGGCGGGGCGGTGGTCCAGTCGGGTCAGACGATCAACGTGACGGACGCCCACCAGGATCCCCGCTTCTATGCACAGATGGACGCCCAGACTGGCTACCTCACACGGACCCTGCTCGCCGCCCCGCTCCAGAACCTGGAGGGGGAGATCGTCGGCGCCTTCGAGGTGCTCAACAAGCGAAGCGGGGTGTTCACCGACGACGACGAGGAGATCCTGAAGGCGCTGGCGGCGCAGGCGGCCATCTGCATCGAGACCGCGCAGATGGTCGAAGAGCTGAAGCGGCACCGGGACCAACTCCTCCAGGAGAACACCCAGCTCTGGAAGGAAGTCGAGGGGCGGTTCTCGACGCCGCAGCTCCTCGGCACGGGCGAGCAGATCCGGGCCGTGGCCGGCCTGATCGAGCGGATCAGCGACACCTCGGTGGACGTCCTCATCACCGGCGAGAGCGGGACGGGGAAGGAGGTCGCGGCCAAGACGATCCACTATACGAGCCCGCGAGCCCGCCGCCCGCTCGTGGCCCTCAACTGCGCCGCCCTGCCCGAGAGCCTCATGGAGACGGAGCTGTTCGGGATCGAGAAGGGCGTGGCGACCGGCGTCGAGCGCCGGATGGGAAAGTTCGAGGCCGCGGATGGCGGAACCCTGTTCCTCGACGAGGTGGGCGACCTGAGCCTGACCGCCCAGGCGAAGCTCCTGCGCGCGCTCCAGGAGCGGGTCATCGAGCGAGTGGGCGGGAGGCGAGCGATCCCCGTCGACGTGAGGATCGTGGCGGCGACGAACAAGGATCTCGAGGCGGAGAGCAAGAGGGGGCGCTTCCGGGAGGACCTCTACTATCGCCTGAAGGTGATCGACGTCCGCATGCCGGCCCTGCGGGAGATGCGCGAGGACATCCCGCTCCTGGCGAGCTACTTCCTTGCACGCTCCTGCAGAGATCTCAAGCGGGAGCCGAAGCAGCTCTCGCCCGAGGCGCTCGCTCGACTGGCCAACCACTCCTGGCCGGGCAACGTGCGGGAGATGGAGAACGAGATGAAGCGTCTGGCCGCGTCGGTCAGCGGCAAGGCGATCCGCGAGGAGGATCTCTCGGAGGGGATCCGGACGAGCCGAGACCCGGTTACCCCGGAACCGGCGCCCGGGGCGTCGCTGAAGGACGCCGTCACGGAGATCGAGAAGCGCATGATCCGGGACGCGCTGAACAGCACCCGCAACAACCAGCAACGAGCGGCGATCGCGCTGGGCCTGAGCCGACAGGGGCTGATCAAGAAGATCAAGCGCTACGGGATCAGGAGCGACCCTGCTTGACCGCTGTCGGGTCCACTTCACCCTTGACCAAGCCCTTGCCGCCGAGTAGGATCGGCCGCGGGTCGGGCAGGCCGTGTGGTCCAGCCGAGCAGGATTGTCCGCGCCGTGGAGAGGGGGGAGCTACGGTCGAGGGACAGCCGGGGGGTCCGGCCGCACGCGTCGCCCCGGGGTCAGGGTGTCGCGGCTGATACCACGGGGTCAGGTAGCCTGCGCCGTTGACCAACGGACAACGTCCACGAAGTCCCATTTCGCCTGGGGTACGGGGCCGTCTCACGGCCCCGAGATACCTGGGGTCCGGGGCTGTCTCGCGGCCCCGGGATGAGGAGGGTCACATGGTGACGCTTGACGTGAATGGCACACCGCAACAAGTGGACGCGCCTCCGGATACTCTACTTCTGTGGGCATTGCGGGACGTCCTTGGATTGACCGGGACGAAGTACGGTTGCGGCGCGGCGCTGTGCGGCGCCTGCACAGTGCACATCGATGGCCGGCCCACGCGCGCCTGCATCACGCCGGTCTCGGCTGCGGTAAATAGGAAGGTGACCACGATCGAGGGGATCGGCGCGGACCAGGTGGGCAAGGCCGTGCAGGCGGCGTGGGTCGACCTCGGCGTGCCCCAGTGCGGCTACTGCCAGCCCGGCCAGATCATGTCCGCCACGGCGCTGCTCACGCGAACGCCCAAGCCAACGGATGCCGACATCGACGACGCGATGAGCGGCAACATCTGCCGCTGCGGCACGTACACTCGAATTCGCACCGCCATCCACCGTGTGGCCGGCTAGGAAGGAGCGACGACATGAGCACGCCCCTCAATTCGATGACCTCAGCTCCCAGTGACGCGCCGCCCGAGAGCCCGCTCTTGCTCGCGAACGTGAGCCGGCGCGGCTTTCTCACCGGAATGTCCGCCCTCGGTGGGCTCGTCCTCGCCGTCGGGTTCCCGGCAGTCCTGCGCGCCCAAGACCCGCCCAAGTACGGGAGAGACGGCATGGCTGACGGGTGGGTCGACAACCCCTTGGCGTTCGTCTCGATCGATGAGGACGGCACGGTCAACATCGTCGTTCACCGTTCCGAGATGGGGCAAGGCGTCCGCACCAGCATGGCGATGATCGTGGCCGATGAACTCGAAGCCGACTGGAAGCGGGTGCGTGTCGTGCAGGCGCCCGGCGACCAGAAGCGCTATGGCAACCAGGACACCGACGGCTCGCGCAGCACCCGCCATTTCTTCGAACCGATGCGCCGTGTCGGCGCGGCGGCCCGCACGATGCTCGAGACCGCGGCCGCAGCGCGCTGGAACGTGCCCGTGGCCGAAGTGGAGGCGCAGAACCACGAGGTGGTGCATCGCCCGTCGGGGCGGCGTATCGGATATGGCGCACTCGCCAAGGACGCGGCCAAGCTCCCGGTCCCGGCGCGGGAGACGCTGCGTCTGAAGGACCCGGCGCGCTTCCGCTACATCGGCAAGAGCGACGTGAAGCTGATCGACGGTCCCGACATGGTGAGCGGCAAGGCTCAGTACGGCATCGACACCCGGCTTCCCGGCATGCTCTACGCGGTGGTGGCGCGCCCGCCGGTCTATGGGGGCAAGCTCGTCAAGTACGATGCGACGCAGGCGCTGAAGGTGCCGGGAGTGGTCCGCGTGGTGGAGATCGAGAGCAGCCCGCCGCCCGCCCAGTTCAATCCCCTGGGCGGCGTCGCGGTCATCGCGCGCAACACCGGGGCGGCCATCAAGGGCCGGGAGGCGCTCACGATCGAGTGGGACGACGGCCCGAACCGTGGCTACGATTCCGCGACCTACAAGGCGACCCTCGAGGAGCTGGCGCGGAAGCCGGGCAAGGTGGTCCGCAACGATGGAAACCTTGATGCCGCCATGGCGAGCGCCGCGCGTCACCTCGAGGCCGAGTACTACGTCCCCCATCACGCCCATGCGACCATGGAGCCGCCCGCCGCGACCGTGCGCATCGCGGACGGCAAGTGCGAGGCGTGGGCGGGCATCCAGTCGCCGCAGAACGCGCGTGACCTCATCGCCAAGGCGCTCGGGATGCCGGTGGAGAACGTGAAGGTCAATGTCACCCTGCTCGGCGGCGGGTTCGGGCGCAGGTCCAAGCCCGATTTCATGATCGAGGCCGCCCTCCTGTCCAAGGCGATGGGCGGCGCGCCGGTCAAGGTTACGTGGACACGCGAGGACGACCTGCGCAACTCCTATTACCACACCGTCTCGTTCCAGCACCTCGAAGCCGGCCTGGACGCGCAGGGCAAGCCGATCGCGTGGCTGCACCGGACCGCGGCGCCGACGATCATGTCCACGTTCGACGCCGGTGCCAAGAACCAGGCGGGGTTCGAGCTCGGCATGACCGTCATCAACATGCCCTTCGTGATTCCCAATGTCCGCATCGAGAACCCGGAAGTCCCGGCCCAGACGCGCATCGGCTGGTTCCGCTCGGTGTCGAACATTCCCCATGCCTTCGCCGTCCAGTCCTTCGTCGCGGAGCTCGCGGCGGCGGCGGGGCGCGACCCCAAGGACTTCTTGCTGGAGCTGCTGGGACCTCCACGGCGGATCGACACCCGGAGCCAGGGCGATACCTGGAACTATGGCGAATCGCCCGACATCTACGTCGTGGACACCGGCCGCCTGCGCGGTGTCATCGAGAGGGCGGCGCGCGAAGCGGGGTGGGGCAAGATGCTGCCCAAGGGCCACGGGCAGGGCATCGCCGTCGCCTACAGCTTCGTGAGCTACGTGGCAGCGGTGGTGGAGGTTGCGGTCAACGAGAAGGGGGAGCTGGCGATCCCGCGAGTGGACATGGCTGTCGACTGTGGCGCCCAGATCAACCCCGACCGCGTCCGCTCCCAGCTCGAGGGCGCCTGCATCATGGGCCTGAGCCTCGCCACCACCGCCGAGATCAGCTACAAGGCGGGCCGCGTGGTGCAGAACAACTATGGCGAGTACGAGCTCGTGCGCATGCCGACCGCGCCCCGCGAGATCCGAGTACACTTGTTGCCGGGCGACTTCAGCAAGCCGCTTGGTGGCGTGGGCGAACCGGGCGTGCCGCCGATCGCGCCCGCGTTGTGCAACGCGATCTTCGCGGCGACAGGCAAGCGCATCCGGCAACTGCCGATCCGCGACCAGCTCAAGGCCTGAGCCGGGAGGAACTGCCGGGGCGGCGAGCATAGCGCGCCATGCTCGCCACCCCGGCGTCGCCACCCCGGCGGGTCGCCGAGACCGTCCGGGAGGGCGGCCTCGCCTCCCACCAGGGCATCGCTCGGAGGTACACCCATCCAGCGCGGTCGCATC
>CAZWXA010000305.1:0-5147 GCA_964637755.1 uncultured bacterium
CCGCCAGGTGGCGGACGGGCTCGCCGCCGAGATCGCCGAGCGGGGACTGCTCGGGGACCGCCCGGCGCTCCAGCAACTGGTGGAGTACGCGAAGCGTCGAGGGGCGACCTTCAACGCCCTGACCGTCACCGACGACGCGGGCGAGGCCATCGCGTTCGCGCCGCGCTTCAACGAGAGCGGCCGGTCCAACATCGGCATGCGGTTGGACGATCGCCAGTGGTTCAAGGACGCGATCGCCGCGACCCCGCACCCGTCTTTCGACGTCGTGATCGGCCGCGCCCTCGGGCGCCCGACCATCGCCGTGGCGGCGCCGATCCGATCGCAGGGCCGAGTCGTGGGCGTGGTCGCCGGGGGAGTGGATCTCGATCGGCTGCGGCGATCGATCCGCGAGGTGGATCCCGCGCGGTCGGATCGCCTGGTGGTGGTCGACGCGCGCGGTCGAGTCATCGCGCACTCGTCGCCGCAGTGGGAAGCGGAAGCACGCGACCTGTCGAGCGAGGCGGTGTTCCACGCCGCTCGGTCCCAGGGAGACGGGACGATCGCCTACGCGTCGCTCTACACCGGGACGACTCGCACGGCGGTGTTCCTGCGGATGCCCTCCACTGGCTGGGTGGTGTCGGCGTCGCGGGGGCCCGAGTCACGGCGCGAGAAGCTCGCGTCGCTCGTGTGGGGTCTGCTCTCGTCGAGCCTTGCCGGGGCCGTCGTCGCGACCATCGCCGCCGTCCTGGTGAGTCGGGTCCTGGCGCGGCCGCTGACAGATCTGGCCGGGGCAACCCAGCGGCTCGCGAGTGGACGCTTCGACGGGAGCCATCTGCTCCCGGGTCGGGATTCGCGGATCAGGGAGTCGAGCGATCTGCTCGCCGGATTCCGCACGATGGCCGAGCGGCTGCGCCTGCAGCACGAAGACCTCGAGGCGACGGTCGCCGCGCGCACGCAGGCCCTGGCCGCGGCGGCCCGCGAGGCCGAGGGCACCGCGGCGCTGCTCAGGGCCCAGGAAGAGATCCGGCGTGGGTATGGCGAGCTGGCGGCGCTCCTCAACTCCCTCGACCGGAGCTACGTGCTCGAAGAGGGAACCCGGAAACTCGCCGCGACGGTCCACGCGCCGCTGGCCGCCGTCTATCTCACCGACGACGGGCCCGATGGGCTCCGGTTGAAGACCTATGCCGCCGTGGACCCGTCGGCGGTCGAGGTCGGCCTGCTGTCACCCGCCGGCCTTCCCCAGGAAGTGGCCCGGCGCCGGGATCTGGTCGTCCTGTCGGGCGGCAGCGGTGCTGCGCCGCTGCGCCTCCGGACCGGCCTCGGCAGCCTGGATGTCGCCGCCATCGTGGGACTTCCGCTGCAATACCAGGATCGGTTCATCGGGGTCCTCGTGCTGGCGACCGTAGAGCCGCTCTCCGAGCAGGTCAGGGGCTTTCTCACCGACGCCGCGCGGCAGCTCTCGGTGGCGCTCAGCAACGCGGCGCTCTTCGAGTCGGTGCGCTACCAGTCCCAGCAGATGGAAGAGCTCAACCGGGAACTGAAGCGGGCAAGCGAAGTCAAGTCCGAATTCCTCGCGTCGATGTCCCACGAGCTGCGGACGCCGCTGAACTCGATCATCGGATTCACCGAGATCCTGCTGACGAGCACGCGCGAGTCCTTGACGGAACGCCAGCGGTCCGCACTCCAGCGCGTCCGCGAGAGCGGACAGCATCTCCTGGGCCTCATCAATGACGTGCTCGATCTCTCCAAGGTCGAGGCGGGGCGGATGGACGTCAGGACCGAGTCGTTTGACCTGGCGGCCCTCGTCCTCGAGTGTCTGGCCGCGGTCGAGCCGCAGGCGCAGGCCAAAGGGCTGAGGGTCCGGAGGGTCGGGACCGACACCGCGCAGGAGGTCATCCAGGACCGCGCGAAGGTGAAGCAGATCCTCATCAATCTCCTCTCGAACGCCGTGAAGTTCACGGACGAGGGGTCGGTCGAGGTCCGGGTCGAGCCGGCCGACCCCGGCTTCATCGGCCTCAGCGTGGTCGATACGGGCGTCGGGATCGCCGCCGTGAATCAAGCTGTCGTCTTCGACGCGTTCCGTCAGGTCGGTGCCCCACAGGACCGTGGCCAGTCCGGCACGGGTCTCGGGCTGGCGATCAGTCGGCGACTCGCCCAGCTGATCGGCGGCGCGCTGACCGTGCAGAGCGAGCCGGGCGTGGGGAGCCGGTTCACCCTCCACCTGCCCGCTCGGTACGGATTCGGCCGTCAGGGCGGGGCACTGGCAGAGGTGCCCGCCGGGTCGGCGCGGGTGCTCGTGGTGGACGACGACCGGAATGTGGTGGAGATCATCCGGGAGGCGCTGGCCGGAGAATCGACGACAGTCGAGTGGGCGTCGAGCGCCGGGGAAGTCCTCAGCCATGCCAGGAATCATCGCCCCGCCGTCATTCTGCTCGACGTGATGCTCCAGGGGCGCGACGACGGGTGGGACACCCTCGCCGCCCTCAAAGCCGACCCCGACACGCAGGCGATCCCTGTGGTGGTGCACTCCGTCATCGACAACCCGGAGCGAGCTCGTCGGCTGGGCGCCGATGACGTCCTCTTGAAGCCGGCGCTCGCCGCCCGCATCCGGGCCACGGTCCGGAGATTCCTCGACGGAGATGGGCGAGCGGCTCGGACACGGGACAAGGACAATGAACGAACCTGACCACTCGATTCCAGGAGCCGTCTCGGCAGCGGCACGGGAGACGTCCATCCTTGTCATCGATGACAGGGAAGAGAACCGGGTGCTCATCCGGTATCTGTTCGATCAGCCGGAGTACCGGGTCCTCGAGGCGGCCGATGGGGCAGCGGGCCTCACCCTTGCCCACGCCGAGAACCCCGACTGCATTCTCCTGGACCTGACCATGCCGGGCCTGAGCGGCTTCGAGGTGCTGGAACGTCTGGCGGCCAACCCGCGCACGCGGGAGATCCCCGTGATCATCCTGACCGCCACCGATGAGCGGATCGAGACGATGGAACGGGCATTCCGCCACGGGGCCGTCGACTACATCACCAAACCGATCTCTCCGCCCCGCGTGGCCGTGCGGGTCCGCGGCGCGATCGAGCGCCGGCGCCTCCTGCAAGAGGTCCAGGACCTGCGGGCGTCATTCACCTCCATGCTGGTTCATGATCTCCGGGCCCCGCTCACGGTCATGAGCGCCTACGTCGACCTGCTCGAACAGGGCGCGGCGGGTCCGGTCACTGCCAAGCAGCAAATGTATCTCCAGAGGCTTCGCACGTCCGCGCTCGACATGGGCCAGTTGATCCGCGAGATCCTCGACCTCTCGAAGCTCGAGGCCGGAAAGCTCTCCATGAAGCTCACGCCGATGGACCTGGGCGCGGCCGCGGCCGACGTCGCCGACCGATTCGCCCCGGCGGCGAGCCAGAAGGGGATTCGCCTCCGCGTCGAGACGCCCGACCACCCTGTGTGGGTCCTGGCCGACTCGGGCCGAATGGATCAAGTGCTCATGAACCTCCTGTCCAATGCCCTCAAGTTCACGCCCGAGGGCGGGACCATCGACGTGACGCTCGGCGAGGTCGGCGATCTGGCGGAGATCCGCGTCATCGACTCCGGGCCCGGGATTCCCGCCGACGAAGTCTCCCTCCTCTTCGAGAAGTTCGGGCAGGCGACTGCCGGCAAGAAACTCCTCGCGGGCAGCGGGCTCGGCCTGGTCATCTGCCGCCATCTCGTCGAAGCCCATAACGGGAGGATCTGGGTCGAGACCCAGGCGGGCCCCGGAGCCCGCTTCGTCTTCCAGCTCCCCCGGATGGCGGACGCGCCTGACCGGTCCCCGGCGGCTTCATCACGGACGGTCCTGATCGTCGACGATGAGCCCAGCGTCGCGATGGTCCTCAAGGACCTCCTGGCGAGGCAGGGCCATCGCGTCGAGATCGCCCCCGGCGGCCGACAGGCCCTCTCGAGGCTCGAGGCGCACCCCTACGACGTCATCGTGAGTGACATCCGGATGCCAGAGCTCGACGGTCCCGGCCTGTACCGGGCGGTGGAGCAGTGGAAGCCCGAGCTCTGCCGCCGGTTCATCTTCATGACGGGCTATGACCTCACCCCAGAAGCCAGGCACCTGATCCAGGCCCGGGCCGTCCCGGTGCTCACCAAGCCGTTCGGTCCCGACCAGATCGACGAGCTGATTCGCCAGCTCCTGCGCGTCCCGACGACCCCGTCCGCCTGAGGGCCACCGCGCGGCCCTACAAGCGCGCCTTCTCCCACCCGGAGTCGGCGGCGATCCTGGCCGCGGAGACCGAGGCCGGCTCCTGGGAGCCACGGATCACGGCCGCCTTCATCGAGGTTCTTCGAGACCCGGACAACCGGGGCGCCGACCGGTGAGCGGTCCCCATCGCGGACACGGGCGCGCACCGTGAGGCGGAGCAGCCCAACGCCCAGGGAGCTCCGCGTTCTCCTAGTGTGCCCGCCCGCCCGGGCGCCACCCGGGGGTCGTCATCGGATCCCCGCCTTTCCCCGCAGACGCTCCGCCGGGACTCGCCTTGATGTCGGCTGTGCGCCGCGGCCACACCTTCTTCCACTTCTGCGGGTGGCGGAAGAGGACGACGAGACGCTCCTCCAGCTCTTCAGGGGGCGCCGTGGCGAAGTGCCCGGGGCGCACGCCGCGCGGCACGAGAATGCAGAGCCTGATGCTCTTGAACCTCACCGGGTAAGAGTCCCAGAGCAACACGCTGAACTCCTGCATGCCCGGCTCGCGGAGGAGCGACCTCTTCTCCCTCAGCTCGCCGCTGACGAGGGCGCGAATGTCGGCGGCGCTGATCGACACCAGCTCCATGGCGATGCGCCGCTCGAGGTCAACGGGATTGAACGGTTTGACCACGAAGGCGTCACAGCCGAGCACCAGCGCCTTGCGCACCGTCTCCTCGTCATGGCTCCCCGACACCATGATGACGCGCATGGCGCGGATGCGCTCGCTGGCGCGGATGAACTCGAGCAGCTGCAGACCGTCGATGCCGGGCATGTTGACGTCGAGAAGGATGAGGTCGGCGACGTCTTCCTTGAGAAAGCGGAGGCAGGCCTCGGCGTTGTTGACCGCGATCACCTCATAGCCGGTGAATCCCAGGAAGCTCTCGTAGACGCCGAGGAGTTCTTCATCGTCGTCGACGGCGAGCACGCGCTTCTTGGGAGC
>CAZWXA010000306.1:0-118 GCA_964637755.1 uncultured bacterium
GGGCCCCGGTCGAGGTTGGGCATTGACCCCTTGCCCGAAACGCCGTAGCGTCTTGCCAGGCGGGGACGGCCGGGCGCGGACGGCCCCGGGGCGCGATGGCGGTCGGGACGCGAGGGGA
>CAZWXA010000306.1:128-5132 GCA_964637755.1 uncultured bacterium
GAGCGCCCCGGGCCCCGGTCGACGTTGGGCATTGACCCCTTGCCCGAAACGCCGTAGCGTCATGCGAGGCGGGGACGTTCGGGCGCGGACGGCCTCCTGGCGCGAGGGCGATCGAGAGGCGAGGGGATCGAGAGGCTGACCGGTGCTGATCCATCCGATGATCGGCTCGTGGGAACCACCGAGGATCGAGCGGATCTCGGCCGTCGAGGCGCGCCGCCTCGCGGTCCTGCCCGTCCCGGGGCTGTCCGGAGACCTGCACCAGGACCTCGGCCGGGGCGCGCTGGCGGTGGAGATCGTCGGCTCGCTCGGCGGGGACGAGGCGCGTGACGAGTTCCTCGGGGAGATCCGTGCGAAGTTCCTCGCGGGCGATCCGGTCGACTTCGTCGCCGACATCGTGAAGGAGTCCGAGCTCGAGCGCGTGCTGATCGAGGAGCTACGCGTCGAGGAAGTCGCGGGAGACCCCGACGGGTTCCGGTACCGGATCATCCTGCGCGAGTACACCGAGCCCCCCGAGCCGGCGGAGCCGGGCCTCGACCTCGGCGCCGACCTCGATGCCGATCTGGATCTCGACGCCAACCTCGGCCTCGACCTGCTCGACCTGCCGGCCATCGCCGCCGATCTCCCGAAGGTCGGCGACGTGCTGGCGCCGCTCAAGCCCGCGGCCGAGAACCTCAAGCAGGCGCTCTCGCAGGCGGGCACGATCCTGGATCCGCTCAAGACGCTGTTCGGGGGCTAGCGCACATCATGGCCGGGGAGGTGCGGTGGCCAGGAGTCTGTGGGGGGTCACGAGCGCTCATGAGTAGAGCGGGCTAGCGGGCGTGGCGGAGACCGAGTTCCTCTCGGCGGTGGAGACGTATCTCGCGGCGGCCGAGCTGACGCCGCCCCCCGCGGCCGTGGGTGTCGCCGAGCCGGACAGTGTGGCCGGGCTCCCCGCGGTCGTCCTTTCCCTCGAGGCGAGCGAGCGGGCCGGGAACGGGCTCGGCGAGCGCTCCGCGCTGATCACCGGCAGCGTGCTCCCGTGGGAGGTCTCGATCGACCTCGCGAACCCCGTCCTGCCCGAGGACCCGAGCTTCAGCCTGCTGAACCCGGGACGCACCGTGCTGGCCCTGCCCCACGGGGGCCTCGTCAGGCGAGACGGCGGCGCAGGGCCGCTGGCAGCGGGCGATCTCTCCGTCAGCGTGGATGGAGTGCCCCGCCCGGTGGTGGCGGGCCTTCCGGCCGGCGCGGAGGTGGGCGCCGATCCCACGGTCGGTCAGCTCACGTTCGGGAGCGCGCTGCCGGCGACGGGGACGGTCGACGTCGCGTACTTCCTCGCGCAATGGGAGCAGCGCGTGGCAAGGATCTCCGGCGTCCTTCGCGTCGATGTCTGCGCGGCAAACGCGACCGACGCGCGCTCGCTCGGGGACGCCGTGGTCAACGCGCTCCTCCTGCCGAGGGCGAGGACGGAGATCCGGCGTCTCCTGGCGATCGGGGTGACCGGGCTCACGAGCATCGGGGCGCCGGAACCGGCCGTGCCGCTCCGCCGGCGCACCGCGCGCCTCTCGTTCCTGTTCGAGCACGTGGTCGACCGGCCCGAGTCGTCGGGCGGCGTCATCGGCCGGATCCCGATCACGACGAAGCTCGACGTCGCCACGGTTGGCAGGGGCACGGGCGCGATACGAACGACCGTCGTCACCGTGGCGGGGTAGGAAGCCGGCAGGCTCCAGCGCGGAGAACCCTGCCGGGGAGGACCGGGCAAGCCAGCGTCGGGGGGGCGCGGCAAGAGGAACAGCGGGCTGATTCGCCGACCGCCGGGCGTGCAAGGGTGCGCCGGCGGCGGTGTCGAGGGAGAGCGCGATGAGCGAGACCATCGGAGAGATGATCCTTCCCGGGACGTACATCGATGTCCGCGCCGAGGGCCTCATCGGGGTCGGCGGCATCGCGACCGGCAACGTCGGCGTCGTCGGGACGGCCAGCCGCGGCCCCCTCAACACGGTGCAGGTCCTCGGCAGCTACGCCGAGGCGATCGACACCTTCGGCGCCTACGACCGGTGGCCCGACCGGAGGGCGGACCAGCCGGGCGCCCTCACGCTGACCCGCACGCTCGAGCAGGTCTTCACCGGCGGCGCGTCCACGGTCTACGCCGTCCGGGTCGCCAACCTGGGCGCGACCCCGATGGCCAGCATGAGCTGGCGCCTCACCTCGGCCACCGACGTGACGCTCCTCACGCTCACCGCGACGTCGCCCGGCACCTGGGCCAACGCGATCCAGGTCACGCTCGCCGCGCCCGACGGCGAGCCGGCAGCGCTGACGCTCGTCCTCGGACGGATCAAGGAGACCTTCTCGGGGGCGAACGCGGGCGAGCTGGCCGTGGCGATCGACGAGGCCAGCCACCTCGTCACGGTGGCGGGTCCCGCCGACGCCGACCGCGGCACGGTCCCGAAGCGGGTCGTCGCCTCGCCGACACCGGGCGGCCCCGACGGCACCCCGGCGACGGTGACGGAGATCGCCGCGGGCCTGGCGGCGCTCGCGAACCAGGCCGTGAACATCGTCGTCGCGGGCGGGATCGACGCGAAGACGGGCGCGGCGACCCTGCTCGCGCACCTCGAGCAGACGGAGAACGACGGCCGGGAGCGGATCGCCGTGATGGGCGCGTCGGCCGACACCCCCGCGACGATCATCGCCGACGACGTGTCCCGGGGATCGAACCCGCGCCTCGTGCTCGTCGCACCAGGGATCGAGGCCGACGATGCCGCGCGCGTCGGCGAGCGAAGCAAGACGGTGAGGCTCCCCGCCCCCTACGCGGCGGCGCTCGTGGCCGGCAGGCTCGCGACGCTGGCGCCCCACGTGAGCCTCACCAACAAGGACGTGCCGGCGGCGAACCTGACCACCGAGTACAGCCGCGCCCAGCAGAAGCAGCTCCTCGGCTCCCAGGCGCTGGTGCTGCACAAGAACCTCGGCATCCGCGTGCTCAAGGGCATCACCACGGACACCGGCGCCTTCCGGCAGATCTCGGTGCGCCGGATCGTCGACTACGCGAAGACGGGCGTCCGCATCGGCTCGAACCCCTACATCGGCCGCCTCAACAACGTGCGGGTGCGGGCGGCGCTGAAGGCGACGCTCGACGGCTTCCTGTCGGGGATGGTGCTCGACGAGATGCTCGTCGGCTACCAGCTCGACGTCACCGCGACGCGGGCCCAGGAGATCCAGGGGCAGGCGATCGTGACGATGGTCCTCCAGCCGACCTTCTCCATCGATTTCGTGAAGGTCATCATGAACCTCCAGTAGCGCGGAAAGGGAGGCGAGAGCCATGGCGACGACGGTCTATCACGGAGCCGACGGCACGATCTCGGTGGCGGTCGAGTCGGGACCGGCCGGTGACCGGGCCAAGGCGGTGGTCGACAAGTACGCGCTGACCCCGATCGGCCGGGCGACCGGGGTCACGGTGCACGTGACCAACGACGTCAAGCCGTTCCACGAGCTGGGCCAGCGCTTCGCGACCGAGCTGCGCCCGGGCAACATCAACGTCTCCGGCACGATCGAGCGCGCGTACGTCAACGGCGCCCTGCTCCGGCTGATGCTCGGCGACGCCGCCGAGAGCCGCCCGGCGGGGACGTTCGTCGGGCCGTCCTTCAACCTGAGCGTCCAGCTCAGGAACCCCAATTTCCCCGACTCGACGGCGACGGTGACGGTGATGGGCGTCCAGGTCAACGAGTGGAACTACACGCTCCCGGAGGACGACTTCGTGATGGAGCAGGTGAGTTTTCGAGCGCTCTGGATCAAGACCGAAGAAGCCGGTTGATCGCGCAGGCCGATGAAAAGGACCCATCTGCGGCGTTGGCTCGTTGCTCCTCCCTGCGGCGTACAGGAGTACGCCTCAGTCGTCGCGCCTCGCCGCCTTGCATCTGGGCCCTTTTGATCGGCCTGCGGGCGCGGCGTCGGAGATAGGGGATGGGGAATCAGTCCGGTCGCCACGATTCGCCCGGGCCCTGCCTCGGGGCCAGTGCCCCTCGGATCGGACTGCGGGCGCGGGGCGGTTGGTTGACGACCGTTTGGCGCGGGGATGTTCAGGCGCGGGTGGACGGGCCCTGGCTCGCGGGAGCGGGTACCGTGGGGCTGCTTGGTGCGACGGGACCCGCGCGGGCCGTGTCCATGTGCGCCTGCTCATGAGTTGTGGAGATGGGGAGTCGTGGGGAATCAGTTGACGGCGGAGGAGATGCTTGCGGCGGGGAACGCGACGCACACCGTGAGGGTGCCGGCGGCGCTCGTCCGCGGCGGCGAGTCCGGCGAGGCGACTGCCGAGCGCTTCGCCGGCGAGGTGGTGCTGCGGCCTCTGCTCGTTCGCGACGTCGACCGCGTGGTGCGGGCGGCGAAGGAGCAGCGGGTCCTCACGAGTGTCCTGATGGTCCAGCAGGCGCTGGTATCGCCCAAGATGACCGTGGAGCAGATCGGAAGCCTGCCGGCGGGCCTCGTCCAGTTCCTCTCCGAGCGCGTGAACGCGATCAGCGGGCTGACGCTCGGCGAGGACGACCTGGAGCGTGGGGTCAAGGCGCCGCTCGCCCGCGCCTGCTTCGTGCTCGCGCGCGAGTTCGGGTGGACGCCGACGGAGTGCTCGGAGCTGACGGTGGGCCAGGTGCTCCTCTACCTGGAGATGCTGGCGCGCGAGGAGCGTGACGGAGGCGCCGGGTGAGGGGCGCGCCTCACCCGGCACTGCGCCGGCTGTACGCTGCAGGGTCCGGGCCGGCCGAGACCCTGGCGCGACTCGATCGCGCGGTGCCGGCGCTCCGCGTCATCGCCCTCGATCTCGGCGCGCGCGACCTGCTGTCCGACCGGGCGGTGGCGCCGCTTGCGCGAGCGGTCGACGTCGGCGGCCTGATCGAGCGGGCGCTGGCCCGGGAAGCCGGAGAACCGCGGTCCGAGGTCGTCGCCGGCGAGTTGTCACCGAGGGCCATGGTCGACCGCCCGGCGCCAGGCACTCGGAAGTCTGGACGACCCTCGCCTCACCCGCCGGGCTCTCCGCCGCGG
>CAZWXA010000307.1:0-5129 GCA_964637755.1 uncultured bacterium
CGTGGGACCCCGCCCTCGCCAGCGGCGCGCTGGGCGCCATGGCCTGGGGAACGCTTCTCGGGGGTGTTCCCTTCACGGCCCCGTACGCCCGCGAGGACTGGCCGCGCGAGGTCTGGGACGCGCCCCTGTTCCGGCGCATCAACGTGCTCGTCACCGGTCTCTGGGCGGTGATCTTCACGGTGAACGCCGGTCTCGCTCTCCTGAGCGTTGCCCGGCCCGCGGGCCGGCTCTGGCTCGTGATGGTGCTGCCGCAGGCTGCCCTCGCGGGAGGCGTGACGGCCTCGGTCCTCTTCCCTCGCTGGTACCCGCGCCGGTGGGCGGCCCGCGAGATTGCCGCGCGGGAGCCGTATCGCTGGTCCCCTCCACGCTTCGCCTTGGGCCACAGAGGCGGGGACGAGTGGGATGTGATCGTCGTCGGCGCCGGGATCGGAGGGCTCACGGCCGGCGCGCTCCTCGCGCAACGCGGGCTTCGTGTGCTGGTGCTGGAGCAGCACTACCTGGCGGGAGGCTTCTGCACGTCGTGGCCGCGGATCGTGCGGGCGGGCGCCGAGCGCTTCCGCTACGTGTTCGACGCGGGGGTGCACGACGTGAGCGGGCTCGGGCCGAGAGGGCCGGTGCGCCACCTGATCCGGGAGCTGGCGCTCGAAGCCCGGCTCGACTGGCGGCGAGTGAGCCACGAGTACATCCTCCCGCGTCTGCACCTGAAGGTCCCCGGCAGCGCGGGCGCCCTCGTCCGGGCGCTGGCCGATCGCTTCCCGGCCGAGCGCCCGGCCATGGACGCGTTCTTCGCCGAGATGGAGGCGGTCTACCGCGAGCTCTACGCCGACACGCACCGCACCGGTGGTGTCCCGTGCCCGCCTTCGACGGTGGATGAGCTCCTGGCCTACCCGGCGGCTCACCCTCATGCGTTCCGCTGGATGGACGTCCCCTTCGGCCGCATGCTCGGCGACTACTTCCGCGACCCGCGGCTCCGCGAGGTCCTCTCGGTCCTCACCGGATATCTCTCCGACGATCCGATGTCGCTCACCGTCGGCGCCATGGCGCCGATCTTCGGGTACTACTTCGACGGCGGCTTCTACCCGGCGGGGGGCTCCCAGGCCCTGGCCGACGCCCTGGTGGGCGCCATCGAGCAGCGGGGCGGCCAGGTACGCCTCAGGACCGCCGTGTCGCGCATCCTCGTCGAGGGCGGGCGTGCGCGCGGCGTCAGCCTGGCGAGCGAAGAGACGGTGCGGGCCCGCGCCGTCGTGTCCAACGCCGATCTGCGCCGGACCTTCCTCGATCTCGTCGGCCCCGAGCACCTGCCCGCCGACTTCGTCCGGCGGATCGAGGAGATCGAGCCCTCCACGTCGGCCTTCGCCGTCTTCCTCGGCGTGAACTACGTGCCGGATGTGGAGCCGCTCACGATCCATTCGGGCGAGGAGGGGACCGTGGCGATCGCGATTCCGTCCAAGGTGGACCCGTCGCTGGCCCCGCCAGGGCACGCGAGCGTCACCCTCCTCACCCTGATCCCGTCCACGGAGGCCGCGACCTGGGACCGCAAGGCGCCGGGCTACGCCGCGCGCAGGCGCGCGATGGGCGACCGGATCCTGCGTCTGGCCGAGTGCGTGCTGCCCGGGCTGACCGCCCGCATCGTCTACCGCCAGGACGGCAGCCCCGCCACCTTCGCGCGCTACGCCTGGACCACGCGCGGGGCGATCTACGGCCCCGCGGTCGGCCAGTGGCGACCGCCGGCCAGGGCCCCGGTCGAGAGCCTCGTGGTGGCCGGCGCGGGGGTCTTCCCGGGCGCCGGTGTGGAAGCAGTGGTGATCTCGGGAACGCTCGCCGCCGACGCGCTCTGCCCCGCCGCCGGCGCGGCCGGTGAGCGCTCGGCGTCCCTCGCGGCCTGAGCACCCGGTCGCCCCGGGGCACGACCGAGGAGACGGGCGACCGAGACGTCTTCCGGCGCGAGGTGCAGGCGCTCGGCGACCAGGCCAGACGCGCCCACCTGGAGATCCGGATACCCGGGTTCTGGAGCGTGCTCTGGCCAGCCGCGGGGGCCTCCTCCTCGAGCGCCTCGGGATCGAAGGCGACTCCCGGAGCCGCTTGACGCGGACCCTCTTTGGGCAGATCCTCGGGCGAATCGAGCGGCTCCCCGCGGGGTCGACTCCCCCCCGGCCGCTCTGTGTGTGCGGTTCTCGATCAGCCGTGAGAGCGAGGCAAGCGGATATGGACAGGAGCGACGTCATCTGGCGGCCCGATCCGGAGACCGCCGCGCGCACGCGCATCGCCCGCTTCATGAAGCAGCTCGGCGTGGCCTCGCTCGAGGCGCTCCAGCGCCGCTCGGTCGAGGACCTCGAGTGGTACTGGGACGCGGTCTCCCGCGACCTCGGCTGGTTCTGGTCGACCCCGTACCACGCGGTGGCCGACCTGTCACGGGGCATCCAGTGGCCGCGGTGGTTCCCGGGTGGGCGGATGAACCTGGCCGCCAGTTGTGTGGACAAGCACCTGGCCGAGCGCCGCGGTGAGATCGCCGTCATTTCCGAGGCCGAGGACGGCGAGGTTCGCACCCTCACCTATGCCGAGCTCGCCAGCGAGGTCGCGAAGCTCGCCAATGCCCTCACGCGGCTCCGCGTGAGGGAGAACGACACCGTCGGGGTCTTCCTGCCCATGAGCCAGGAAGCGGCCATCGCCATCCTGGCCGTTTCCCGCATCGGCGCCATCTACGTCCCGTGCTTCTCGGGGTTCGGCGCCCCGGCCTTGGCCACGCGCCTCAATAGCTCCGACGCCAAGATCCTGATCACCGCCGATGCCTTCGCGCGGCGGGGCAACGTCATTTCCATGAAGCAGATCGCCGACGAGGCCGTGGCCGGATCCCCGTCGATCCAGCACGTCATCGTGCATCGCCGGGCCGGTGCCTCCGTTGCGTGGACGGCGGGGCGCGACCTCTGGTGGCACGAGGCGGTGGCCGGGGAGTCGAGCGACTGCCCCGCGGTGCAGGTCGAGGCCGACCGTCCCGCGCTCATCATCTATACGTCGGGGACCACCGGGAAGCCCAAGGGCACGGTGCTGAGCCACGGCGGCTTCGGCATGAAGAACGCGCACGACTGGGCCTATCTCTTCGACGTGGGCGAGGGAGCCCGCATGCTCTGGGTCAGCGATCTCGGCTGGCTCATGGGGCCCATGCTCATCACCGGCACCTTGCTGCTGGGCGGCACCGTGGTCCTCTTCGAGGGCACGCCCGACTACCCCAAGCCCGACCGGCTCTGGGCGCTCTGCGCGCGGCACCGCGTCACCCACCTCGGGATCTCGCCCACCGTGGTGCGCGCGCTCATGCCCCACGGCGCCGACTGGATCGCCCCGCACGACCTCTCCGCGCTCCGCATCATCGGCTCCACCGGTGAGCCCTGGAATCCCGAGCCGTACCGCTGGCTCTTCGACAACGTGGGCAAGGGGCGCCTCCCCATCATCAACTACACCGGGGGCACGGAGATCTCGGGCGGCATCCTCGCCTGCTTCCCCATCTCCCCCATCAAGCCCTGCTCGTTCAACGGCCCCATCCCCGGCATGGCGGCGGACTGCTTCGGCGACGACGGCACGCCGGTGCGCGGCGAGGTGGGCGAGCTGGTGGTGACCCGACCCTGGCCCGGGATGACCCATGGCTTCTGGAAGGACCCCGACCGCTACCTCGAGACCTACTGGTCGCGCTGGAAGGACGTCTGGGTCCACGGCGACTGGGCATACGTGGACGAGGACGGCTACTGGTTCATCCACGGCCGCTCCGACGACACCCTCAAGATCGCCGGCAAGCGCGTGGGTCCGGCGGAGATCGAGTCGGTGCTGGTGGGCCATCCCGCCGTCAGCGAGGCCGCGGCCGTCGGCGTGCCGCACGAGGTCAAGGGCGAGAGCGTGGTCTGCTTCTGCGTGCTAAGGCCCGCTGTCCAGCCGGGGGACGCCCTCCGCGCCGAGCTGATCGAGCGCGTGACCCAGCACATGGGCAAGGCCCTCCGCCCCGAGCGGCTCCTGTTTGCGCGCGAGCTGCCCAAGACCCGCAGCGCCAAGATCATGCGCCGGGTCATCCGCGCGACCTATCTCGGCAAGGACCCCGGCGACCTTTCCTCGCTCGACAACCCGGGCGGTCTCACGGCCATCGCCGAGGCGGTCTGACGGCCCGCGCGACGTGACCCCGAACCCACCGACCGAGGACGACCACCGATGAAGATCCGATCCGTCACCGCCACGTGGCTCCAGGGTAGAATCGCGGGGGTAGATCCGGTGATTCGACGGTTGGCTCCGGGGGGGACAGGGATGAGGATTCAAGGAGTGGTGGCCGGGCTGGGCGTCCTCGCTCTCTCGCTGGCGGGAGCGATGGCGGGGGCACAGGACGGAAACGTCGCTGACGGCAGGACGCTCTATCTCGACAACTGCGGCCCATGTCACGGTCTCATGGCGCCCAAGTCGTCGGGGAGCCTCCCGATTCCGGCATTTGTGCGCCTGGGTTCGGCCGCTCCTTCTGGACCCGCCGCGACCGTTGTGGCGGCCGCCCTCGGCGCCAGACGGCCACTCCAGCCGAGGACGAGCGAGTGGCTCGCGATTGCTCCTCCGTATGGCCCCACGCTCCGCGGGGTGTACGGGCGGCTGGCCGGCAGCATCGCGAACTTCCCATACTCCCCCGAGTTCCGGAGGGTGCTGCAAGGGGTCGTGTGGAACGGCGACACGCTCGACATCTGGACCACCAACTCCCAGGTGTGGGTGCCCGGATCCCTCATGTTCTACAAGCAGCCCGATGCCGGAATACGGCGGAAGATCATTGCGTACCTGGAGACGGCCCGGTAGCTCGAGGCGCACACCTCGATAGAACCCGACTCCTCGGAGAAGTCGCGACCCGGTCGCAGCGACGGGCAGCACGTTCCCGGGTCGTGTTCGAGCGCCCGGGGGCACGCCATGGAATGTCCGGGTATCGCGCCTGGCCTTCCTTCGTCACTCGATTTGCCGCCTCGCCCACAATTTCGACGACGCGGGTGAGGGCGAGCTGCAGCATGCGATCGACATCGAGGTCCCTTGGCGACCGGTCGTCTGCGGCCACGATGGATCGCGGCAGCGGGCGCGTGTGGTGTATAAATGGCGGCGACCTCGAACACCAACGGAGGAGA